>JAJZNH010000756.1 GCA_021811745.1 Acidobacteriota bacterium | reverse complement strand
GATATAGCCGTTGGGCTCGCGGCACTCCTCGATGCCGTCGACCACGGCGTTCATCCAGGAGCGCAGTTCGGCGGGATCGATCCAGCGCAGGGTATTGCCTGAACCCATAAGAAAGCGGCCGGCGCTCGAACCTGGCAGCGTGGTATCCCAGAAGGCGATGGGCTGGCGCAGGCCAGGGCGAACCGGCTTGCCGGCGCGCTCGCGGAAGGGCCGCAGCATCTCGTCGACGGAAAAGGCGCTGAGCAGATAGGTGATGTTGTTCTCCATGGCCTGGCGGAAGAGCTTGCCCTGGGGGTTGACGCCCGAACGAGGCACGCTGACCAGAAACGGAACCCTGCGCCAGGCTGCGGCAGAGGTGACGTTGCCGGGATTGTCTGTGACGATGCCCTCGCCCATGGGTCGCGGCGGGCGGGTGAGTTGGGCCAGGTCGGCGGGGTTGACGAATGCAGGGTCCCCGGTGGCCGGGCAGCGCTCTGCCACGTCTTTGCCACCGGAGAGGACATCCATCTTGCCGATGGCGAGCGTGTAGCCGACGCCGTCCTGGGCGGGACGGAGCCGGGTTGCGGTGAGCCGGACGTATCGGCCGGAGGTACCGCCGGCAGCGAACTCGGTGATTTCATCGTGGGGATTGGCAAAGTCTGCCTTGGAGTGATCGGCAAGTAGCTTCGAACTGGCAAATGTGGGATCGTCCGAAGCTTCGATGCGGAAACGCACCGGGAAGCCATAGCCGTTGGCGTGCTCATCGCCAGGCGTAAAGGCGGGATAGAGGCGCACGGCGTCAATAGCGTGCGGAGCACCGAGATCGACCTGGAGCCACATGACCGCGTCGGGCGTGTGTGCCACTTTGGAGACGTAGGGGCGGTACCAGGTGGCTGCGGGCCAGGCCATGCGGCCCACGGGCGTCGCGGTTCCGGCCGGCCCGGCGGAGGAAGCGGCATGGGTGGAGCGCGGGCTCAGAGTGCCAAGGGCGGCGAGGGCGGCTCCGCTCTTTACAAAGTCGCGGCGATTGATAGGCATGATGGCATTCTCCACAGGATTGGCCCGAATCCGGAGAGCCGGGCCGTTGCGTAGGCTTGCTTGTGTGCAGACACCGCCGTGCAGGATCATGCGGGCCGCGCCGACAGTCCATCCTACGCTGGGTTGATATGGACTGGCGAATTCGGGGGATTGATCAGGGATTGCTGTCAGGAGAGTCTTGATTCAGAAGTACAAGGTGGGCCAGAAAAAAAATCGGCCCCCGTGGTCTACGGGGGCCAAGTTGCCTTGGTTCTCTCGCGTTGCGAGAGCTTGATTGGCGGCCTGCCGGCCGGGGAGCCGATGGCGCGGAAAGGTGCCTCGGAGGGAGGGGCTGAACGGCCTTACGGCCGCTCCGCGCCATTCAAGGAAGCAGCATTCTGGGGTGATGCTGAATCCTGGGCCGCCAAACTGTTTTCCATCACACGCACGTCCACGCTGCTGGTACGCACCCGGCTGGAGCCTGTGCCCGTGTCGCTTGCTGTGGTCGACACGGCATTGCCGAGGGCTACGGCGTGCATGCGGTAGATGGGAATCTGATGTTGTTCGTAGAGATAACGCTGTACGACCTGAGCCAGCCGCTGGGAGTCCTGGATGCCCGCGCTGCCGCGATAGGGCGAGTGCGCCTCCATCTCCAGGATGTAACCCATGTGACCAGTGACGCTGGCTGCGATGCTGTCGAGCTGCTGGCGAGCATCGTCGGTCAAGACGGGCTGGCCGTGACGGAATTCAATGGTGACCTGGGTGACTTGGCGATACTGGTCGAGGCCATTGACGGTTGAATGCAGTTGGTCAACTTGGCCAGCCGCATTCTTTGCGGTGGTGCCAGCGGCGTCAGCCGCCTGACCTGCTGCCGTAGCAGCCTGATTGGCTGAATCCGCCGAAGCCTGCGCCTTCTGGATACCTGCCTGCGCCCGACTGTCCACGTCCTTGATGTCGTTCGCGGTCTTGGTGTTGATCTGATCGAGCTCGTTGAGACGATCATTGATGGGGTCCGTCTGCCTTCTTACCCACTTCTTGCGGGCAAAGGGCATCATATGTCCCCAAAACCCCTCCTTCGGCGGCGGCACGTAGGTCGAAGCCGGGGGGGAGGGCTGCTGCTCCGCCGACGGAGGGGTGCTTTGGGAATTCGTTGACTGGCCCTGCTGCGCCCACGCGGGAATTCCGATTGCAGATGCCAGAAGAAGAACGGCGACCTGGCTAGGGAGAGAACTCCGAAGATGCGTCTGTTTTCTCATGGGATAAAGCCCTCCTGTTACTTGCTTCGCTACTCTTGGCAATCAGGCAGACATTTCTTGCGCCGGGCCCTCTTGCCTGTACGCCAATCCTTAGTGCACGGTCGATGCCAAAACCTCCCCGGGCAGAGGCAAATCACTATGGCGTTCAAATCGTTTGCTTTACGGGACGGGATGATGTGGTGAGGTCTGTGCCCGCCGGCCTCAAACGGCAGGCGGAGGTGTAATTTTTACAGGTCGCCGGTATTTTCTACGCGGTAAAGTGGGCTATCCCGAACTATTTTGTCGTGACGCCGATGATGCGCACCTGCGGGTAGGCGCCATTCCAGTCCGGTGAGACCGCATCGAAGATCAGCCGGAAGTCCTTCTCTTCGCCGGCATTCAGCGGATCGGCGGAGACCGGCTCGATATCGATATACGGCTGGCGCATGCGGATAAATTTGAGCGGCTGGGTTTCATTCTGGGTGACTTCATTAGCGGTATCGCGGAAGAGCACTTGAACGGTGATGCCGGTAACGGTGCGGGGGCCCTTGTTCGCGATGTGACCATCAAGGTAAGTCACCTTGCCGCCGACAAAATTGGTTGACTCGCTCATGGCGAGGTTCGTGATCGGCAGGTTAGCGGCGTAGGGATCGAGCGGAGCGGAGACAGGCGTCACTGCCGGCGTGGTCTTGCCGTGTTGAAGCACAAGGATCACGACCGTCGCTGCGATCAGCACAATAGAGGCCGCCACCGCCACCGGAATCCAGTTCCGCTCGCGCGGCCCGGATGAAGGAAGGAATTGAGGTTCCGTGCTCATACTCACGAGCGAGATTGTACACCTGTTACCTTGGGAATACTCCGGCCCGGAAAAAGAGAGAATCGGGCGCGAGATTTTCATTTGCCTGAGAGAATTCAGGGCGCATAATAAGTCAACAGAGTCGCCTGGGGACAAGGCTGATTCTCCACTGAACAAAACGCATCTTCGATCCGCTTGGTACATCCAACCAGCAGAACGGGAGTCGGCCGACGGATGCGGACACGGTAAGCCGTTCGGTATGTTTTTTGCGGTGTTTGCGGCAAGTTATGAAGAGGCAGGCCTATGATGCAGTCAATCTACAAATCGTCTTCGCTTTCCCCGCCTGCGGAGTGCACAAGTCGGTCGCGGCAGGCTGGAGACATTGTGTACCGCGGCATGACTATTGCGGCGATGCTAATGTTGCTGGGTAGCCTCTGGGTATTCTGAAGTCCTGAGGCATGCATGCCTATGAGTCCGTCACTGTTCTTCCCGCCAAAAGCATGGCAGCGATGAACCAGCCGACGGTAGCGAAGATGGCCGCCAGGGTCAGCGGGATAAGCGTCGGCGGAAATCCCTGCCGTTGATGAGTCGCCACACGAATCGTAAACCACTGAATTGCGGCAAAGGTCCAGGCCAATTCCAACTTCAGCCACGCAAACAAATTGAGCGCCAGCGCCTCCAGGCGCGCCCTGTTTTGCGGTGTCACGCACACCGGGAGATTAACCTCCGTTGGGTTGCGCGCCACCACCGAGACGAGTAGATAGATCCCCGCCGCCAGGCTGGGCAGAAGCAGCAGAGAAAATGGAGATCCCCAGGCGTCGGGATGGCCGGCGATGTTGAAGTGCATCGGAATCCTGCCGGCAAGCCGATTAGGACCATACAAGGCCCGTAGCGTGATCCACGCCAGAAAGACGAATGCGGTGAGGCCGATGGTGTCCAGGGTCTTGCGCATGAATCCTCGCAATGAAATGGGATTATCGACCAAGATACAGCAATCTGAGCCCCGATTCCTGCCGCGGCAATTTTTCCAGCAATCCGTAGGGTGAGACTGTCCTGTCCCCGGGATTCTACGAAGCCTTCATGAGGCGGCTGGCTCTGGCGAGGAGCGGGATGGCGGCCAACTCGGCCAGGACGCAGAACAGAATCACGACGGGCACCGAATGATCGTAGAGGATGCCCATGATGGCGCTGCCGGCAAACCAGAAGATGCCGTATGCGGCGGTGAAAAGGCCGTAAGCCGACGGTCGGCGTTCGGCGGGAACCATAGTGGCGACTGCCGCAGGAATGATCGACGCGTGAACCCCCATCCCCAATCCCCAGATGGCTGCGCCGGCAAGAGCCAGCCGGAAGCCGCCCAGAAAAACGAGCGGCGCAAAGAGCGTTGAAATCAGGGTGAGCGGAATCAGTACAGAGATGCCGTAGCGGTCAAAGAGGCGGCCAAAGACCAGCGATCCAGCGCCGCTTACGCCCATGGCTACGGCATAGAAGACGGGAATCCAGGTGGCGCTCATCACGGCCGCCTGCTGAAAGTGGAAGGCGATGAGCTGGAAATCGGCAAATCCCACTGCCACGCAAGCCGCCGCTGCCAGATAGATCCAGAAGACGCGGGGAAGCCCGCTGGCTTCCAAGGTTTGTTTCCGGACAGCCAGATCTTCAGGGCGCGGATAAAGCATCCTGGCAATGGAAAGCAGCAGCACCGTGATGACCGCTGGAACCGCGAGCGCCGCGAAGGCGGGCCGGTAATGGCCCCGATGAGCCAGAATCAGTGCCACCACCAGAGGGCCAACCAGCGCGCCGCTCTGGTCCAGCGCTTCATGCACGCCAAAGCCCCATCCAAAGCCCATTTCTCCGGCGGCATGCGAGAGCATCACGTCGCGGGGCGGGTTACGGATCGCCTTGCCGGTGCGCTCCAGCAGGATGAGGAGTGCAGCCGTCTGCCAGTTTCCGGCCACGGCAAGGAGAGGCACGGACGCCATGGTCACGATATAACCGAAGAAAGTAATGGGCCAGAAGGCTTGCGTCCGTTCGCTG
>JAJZNH010000794.1 GCA_021811745.1 Acidobacteriota bacterium | reverse complement strand
ATGGGCCATGCGGGAAGAAGTGCTCGACAGTTACATCCGCCAGTACGTTGAAGCCCACGACACGCCCGTGATGAATTTTGCCTGACAAAGTGGAGAGCCCACCCTGCTGGGAGTCGATTACTTCCGCAACATGGTCAAGATCCAAAAGAAATACGCCAACGGCAAACAGATCCAGAACGCATTCCAAACCAACGGCGTACTGCTCGACGATGAGTGGGCCGCACTCTTTAAAGAAAGCAATTTTCTCATCGGCCTCTCGATCGACGGTCCACACCATCTGCACGAAGCCCACCGCGTGGACAAGGGCGGCCAGCCCACCTTCGATAGAGTCATGCGCGGCATGGAGACGCTCAAACGCAACGACATCGAATTTAATACGCTCTCTTGGCGCCTCCGCACACCTCCAGAATCTCGCGATAACTGCTCTGCTGCCTTGCCAATTCGCTGCGAATACCTTGACATTCTTAACCTCGCCGCCCAGCTCCGCTTCAGCGGCGAGCCGTCGAAGTAAACACAGGAAAACTCGCCTCCAGAGACGCTCGCGCCACTCATGGAACTTGCCGTAGATCTGATGAGATGGTCCGCCTGTTCTTCGGCGAGAAGAATGGAGTTGATGATCGCATCAGTTTAGACGTGACCGAAGCTACTAACGTTTACTTAGCGACAGACCACTAGTTAAACAGTCTCTCCACCATTCAGCCCGAGTATACTGCTCGTACTGCTAGGACCGCCTCAACATTACCTCCGAGTTCCGAACGATATCATCTCTTTTGCCTTTGTGCCTTACTCGAGCGTCCAACCCTATTTACGTATGTCTCGCGACTATTGTAGATTGATAGAGAGAGGAAGGCGGAATCAAGAGCTGAATGTAGATTGGAATGCTCCTCGGATCCGAGGAGGAAATGAAGATCCACCGCTGGAGCCGAGCCTACTGGTACAGGAGGACACATCATTCCATTATGGCCAGTGTGTTTTGTCTTGCGCTGGATTCGACAACCCCTACAGCACCGTTTCGGTCTTGGATATCGAAGAACCCACGCTTCACCTCCGCCCTGTCGGCATGCGGTGTGCTGGCGAACTCCTCGGTAAAGTGCTCGGCCGGTATGACGCTGTTTGCGGATGACTTTGTGGCTCCCATTCCGACCGTGCCCAGAGACACGATCTATACGATCCCTGACGCCGCCGACCTCAACTTCCGAACCGTGTATGTCCATCAATTCGACGTGACAGTGCAGAAGCAGGTGAGGCGCGAACGTTGTTACCGTCAGCTAACTCGGAGAGTGGGGACAGGATCCGATCCGGACCTTCAACGACTTCAATGCTCCGGCGCCCAACCCGGTCACCGGAGCCGCATTCCAGGCGCTGCGGTGCCTTCTTCAATTCTGGCGCCTTCGCCTCGCCGGCCAAGGGCACGCTGGGAACGGAGAAGTGGAACCAGTATTGGGGATCGCACTATCTTCGGACAAGTGACCCGCATGCTGGCCGGTTATACTCCGCAGGTCTACCAGTTCGCAGTAACATTCCGCTTCTGAGTGAGGGGCTGCAAGTCTGTTTGCGCAGCAAAATGCGCGTCAGCGGCCATGGGAAGAACCCAGCGCCGCCCGGTCCCTTGCTGAAACTAACGAGTAAGCGAAATTGCCCATGTTAACAACTATGAGGTTTTGCAGATGAGCTCAAATAAGAAAGAGAAGGGAATGAGCCGCCGGACATTCCTTGCCGCCAGCGCCCTGGCCGCCCCTGCAGCCGCAACCTCGCTGGCCGCTCCCGCTGCGGCATCGCATGCAGGCCTGGCCACCCCGAACATCAATAAGGGCGTGCGCCGGCGCAATGTGCTTTTCATAGCGACAGACGATATGTGCACCCGCCTGGGCTGCTATGGCGTCCCGGTGAAGTCGCCCAACCTCGACCGCCTGGCGCAATCGGGGGTGCGCTTCGCACATCACTACTGCCAGTTTCCTCTTTGCGGGCCGTCGCGCACTTCGCTCATGACCGGCCTGGCGCCCGATACTACCCGGTGCTACGACTTGTACACCGATTTCCGCGAAACCATCCCGCAGACCGTAACACTTCCCCAGCTCTTCCAGAAGAACGGCTACTTTACCGCGCGCGCCGGCAAGATCTACCACTACAACAATCCGAGTGAGATCGGCACTCCCGGCTTCGACGATCCGGCGAGTTGGCAGAAGGTCTCATACCCCGCGGGGTATGACCGCACCCATGATGAGGGCCTGATCACCTTCTATGCTCCCGCACAGATGAAGAGAATAGAACGGTACGGGCAGATGCAGGCCGCCCGCGAAAAGCAGATGAAGGAGCACTGGCAGGATATTGTCGCCAAAGTTCCGTGGCGCCACGGCGGCCCTGGCCCAGGAGGAATTCGCATCTCGCAAGACGGTTGCACGCCGCTGTTACCGCTCAGCAAGTACGGATTTCTGGGCTCCGCCATCGCTGGCCATGCCTCCACTGCCGAAGATCAAGAGATCACCGACTTCAAGGTTGCCGAGGCGGCCATCTGCATGATGGAGGAACACCGCAACGAGCCGTGGTTTATCGGCTCCGGTTTTTTTCGCCCGCATGTGCCCTTCATCGTCCCATCTAAATATTTTGATCTGTACCAGCTCGACGATATCCAGGTTCCGCCCTTCGATCCCGGGGAACTGAAGTCAGCGCCGCGCATCGCGTACGATACCATGAACCCCAATTACGGCATGTCGCTGCAGCAGCATCGCGAGGCGGTGCGGGCCTACTACGCGGCAATCAGTTTCGTGGATGCGCAGGTGGGGCGCCTAGTGGATGCCTTGCAGAAGCTCGATCTTGCCAAGGACACAACCATCGTCTTCTGGGCCGATCACGGCTTCATGGTCGGCGAGCACGGCCAGTGGGAGAAGATGAAACTCTTCGAAGCCGCCACGCGCGTGCCCTTCATCATGGCGGGAGCCGGTGTGACCGGCGGCGGCCGCGCCTGCAACAGAACATCGGAGCACCTCAATGTCTACCCGACGCTGGTCGAGCTGTGCGAGCTGGAAGGCGCGCCAGCTGATCTGCAGGGACGAAGCCTGGTTCCTCTTCTACAGGATCCGGATGCGCCCTGGGATCATCCCGCGGTTTCACAAGTCACACGGCGCAACGCTGCGGGTCCGACGATGGGCTACTCGGTTCGCAATGAACGATATCGCTACACCATGTGGTCGGGCGACGCTGACGGTGAGGAGCTCTACGACTACCAGACCGATCCGCGCGAGCTGAAAAACCTGGCGCACGACTCGAGCATGTCCGCTCTCAAGTCCCGTCTCCGCGCCAGGCTTGAGGAGATCGCCGGCTCGCGTGGGATGAAGCCGGCAAAGCACGTGTAAGTCAACGGCCATAAGGTGCAATAGTTCATTGCAGCGGCACAACCTGAGGTGCGGATTATGTTGGGAGAATAGCGATGAGCTCTGGATTCAATCGGCGGAAATTTATGCAATCTGGCGCCGCTGCACTAGCGGTAACTGCAGTGCCGGCCAATGCAGCCTTGCAGGCTTTATACAAAGACAAAACTAGGAGCCCGGAAGTGCGAGCTAAAGATCTCTTGCGCCGCATGACCCTAGCCGAGAAGATTGCACAGATGGAGAACGATGCGCCTGTGAACGAAAGACTGGGGATTCCCAAGATGATGCACGGGGAAGCGCTTCACGGCGTGGTCACGACCAAGGCCTTCCTTAAAAGCAAAGGTTTGCCAGAAGAAGTTGGACCGACAATTTTTCCGCAGGCGATCGCACTGGGCTCTACCTGGGATCCGCAGTTGATTGAAGAAGTCGCAAACGCGATTGCGGCTGAAGCGCGCTCGCTTGGCATTACGCATGCCTATGCCCCGGTTATCGGTGTAGCCAGGGACGCGCGTTTTGGGCGGTCGGAAGAGACTTATGGTGAAGATCCCTATCTGGTATCGAGAATGGGGGTTGCTTATGTTAACGGTCTCCAGGGTACCGGCGCCGCCCGGTTCGACAGCCAGCACGTCATGGCGACGGGCAAGCATTATGCGGGATATCAGTTATCCACCGGTGGAGTGAACGGAAATTATGTCGACTTATCCCGACGGATGATGTACGACATTTTTCTGCCTCCCTTCGAGGCGGCCGTCAAGGAAGCCGGCATCGGAGCGGTTATGCCGGCGCACTCGGATATTGACGGCATACCAGCCCACATGAACAAGTGGCTGCTGACAGAAATACTTCGGGACGATTGGGGATTCAAGGGATTTGTTGTTTCTGACAACATTGACATATATCGGCTTTATGAGATGCATCACGTTGCTCGAAGCCCAGCCCAGGCTGCCATTCTGGCATTGAAGGCTGGCGTGGATATGGAACTGGATTTAACCAAGGGGCAGGGTTATGCAACCTATAAGGAGACGCTGGTCGGTTCCATCAAGGCTGGAAAGATCAGCGAGTCCTATGTCGATAATGCAGTGCTCAGGATTTTGGAAGCCAAATTCAAATTAGGGCTATTCGATCACGCTACAGAAGAGAATCCAGGCAAAGTGCTGGGATCGCCGGCGCATCGGCAACTTGCACTGCGCGCGGCAGAAAAAGCCCTTGTGCTACTGAAGAACGATGGAGTTCTGCCACTGGCTGAAGGATCTGCTGCGAAGATTGCGATCATCGGTCCGCACGGAGACTATGTGGAATTCGGAGACTACGCAGGGACCGGTCATGCACCGGGGGTTCCATTGAATGCAGCCCTGCCGAAATTGCTTCCACAGGCTTCCATTCGCTTTGCCCGAGGCGCTGAAGTGACTGGCGAGGATAAAAGCGGATTCGCCGCCGCGGTGCAACTGGCTCGCGATTCAGACCTGGTGATTATGGCGATCGGCGGGTCACATGCGACTTGCGGAGAAGGTCACGACCGCGATGAAATTGGTCTTCCCGGCGTGCAGCAAGAACTGTTCGATGAAATTGCGGCAACCGGAAAGCCAATTGTAACTGTACTTACAAATGGACGTCCTCTGATAATTAGCGATGTAGTGCAGCGATCCAAAGCTTTATTGGAGGGATGGTACTTGGGTTGCGAGGCGGGCGTTGCAG
>JAJZNH010000897.1 GCA_021811745.1 Acidobacteriota bacterium | reverse complement strand
TTGGCCTCGAAGAGGTGCAGAAGGATGAGGCTGCGATGCTGGTGATTGCGCAGAAGCTGGGATTCAAGGACCTGGCCAGTTTCCGCGCCAGCCTCAAAACCAACCCCAAGCTGCACCCTGCATCGAGAGAGGCTCTGCTTGACGCCTATCGTGGCTACCTGAAGCCGATGCAGGCCAAGCTGCCGCGGCTCTTCGGCCATCTGCCCAAGGCTGCCTTTGAGGTGGTTCCGGTTCCGGGTTACGCAGAGAAGACCGCGCCACCGGCCTACTACGAACCGGGCGCTCCCGACGGCAGCCGGCCCGGCCGCCTCTTCATCAACACTTACGATGCCACCAGCCGCGATCTTTACGACGTGGAAGCCATCGCTTACCACGAAGGCATTCCCGGCCATCATCTGCAAATCTCGATCGCTCAGGAGCTTCAGGGCATTCCGGCCTTCCGCCGCTTCGGCGGGGGCTACACGGCCTACACCGAGGGATGGGCCCTCTATGCCGAGCAGCTTGGCAAGGATGTCGGCTTTTACCAGGACCCCTACTCCGATTACGGCCGCCTCCAATCCGATATCTGGCGCGCCATCCGTTTGGTCGTCGATACCGGCGTCCACTATGACCACTGGTCCCGCCAGCAGATGGTGGATTATTTCCATCAGCACTCTGCCATCGACGAAACCAGCATTCAAGCCGAAGTGGACCGCTATATTGCCTGGCCCGGCCAGGCGCTTGCCTACAAGGTCGGCCAGCTCGAAATCCTCGATCTGCGCGACCGTGCGCGGAAGGCCCTAGGCAGCAAATTTGACCTGCGCGCTTTCCATGATGAGGTGCTCGACTCGGGAGCCTTGCCGCTGGACGCGCTCGATAACCGCATCAATGCGTGGATCGCGAGCCAAAAGAAAGCGGGTGAGTGACCGGCAGCCAGGAAGATTGTGCTCCCGGCGTGGTATTCTTACCCGTTCCTGACAGTGTGGGAGCGGCCTTCGCCTTTTTTGAGGACCGCTGCTCATTCCATATCGGCGAAAGAAGGTTGTCATGAAACGTCTATGTATTCTGGTGTTGTTCTTTTGTGCCGCCGCCTGTATTTTGCAGGCGCAAGCCGCAGTGCAGCCCGTCGACACGACGGTTTGCGATGTGCTTTCCCATCCCCAATCGTTCGACGGCAAGATCGTTCGCATCAAGGGCACCGTGCAGGCCGGTTTCGACCAGTTCATCATCATGGGCGATGATTGCGGCCAGCAGGTGAACGGAATCTGGCTCTCCTACCCGCAGGGATCCAAGGGCAAAGCGGGTCCGGCTGCCGTTGTGGAACTGCAGCCGGCACACAATTTCTCAGGCAAGTTCCAGCCGGAGCAACGGCAACCTGTAAAGCTCCTAAAGGATAAGAACTTTAAGCACTTCGATTCCCTGCTCTCTCACTCCCACAAACAGAACACCGGATTGTGCCTGGGCTGCATGCGCTATGAGGTGACGGCCACCCTGGTGGGGCGCCTGGACGGCGTGGAGGACGCCTCGCTGAAGCGCGATGCCTCCGGCAAGATTATCGGCTTTGGCGGCTTTGGCAATCTGAACGCCTATCCGGCCCGCCTGGTGCTGGAATCTGTCTCCGACATCACCCAGAAGGAAATCGATTACCCCAAGCTTGGCACCAGCAACGTGAACCCGGGGAAGCCCGTTGCGGCGGCCCCGGTTATCTTCGATCCGGTCGAGTCTGCGCAAAAATCCCTTGCCCGGCTGGGAAACTCCCAGGCTGGCGTGGAAGCGCAGAAGGCTATTGAGGCATTCCCCAAGCACGGAGAGCATAACGGCGTTTCCATTTCCTATGGACCCACCAACGAGGCAAACGCAAAAACAGATGGGCAGGGCACGCAGGATTCCCCGGATGGCGTTCTTTTCAACTGCATTCTTAACCGCGACCGTCTGGAAGGGAATGCGGAGATCAGGGCGATCATCCATGAGGGCGTACACATATCCGAACTGCGCAATCCGCCTAAGGGAAATGAAAACGCCGCACTGTACGTCCTGGAATACAATGCCTGGGCAGTCACTACTGCGGACGCACTGGCAAATGGCGACAAGTTCCTAACGGTGCCGGGCGGATACGTATTATGGAACTCGACATGGACAAACGACAACTTCTCCAAGAATGTGGACGACGCAATTAAAAATTTTCTCTCGAAGGGAATGGTACTCAGCCAGTAGCTAGCCGCCGGCCGGCCCTCGCGGCCGGCCGGCATTCCTCAGATTCTTCCCCAGCCAACTTCCAATATGCATTTTTGCCCGCCAGGAGTTGCTCCCGCCCCCCAGCGGGTAATGCGAGTATCCTGAAGATAGAACTATGACTCCCTCCCAGGAAAATGGAAACATGGCAGAGATAGCCATTGAGGCCACTGAGGTACCCGCGCAATTCCCCAATATGCGCGTGGCTGTTTTGGGCGCAGGCAAGATGGGCGGCATCCTGCTCCAGGCATTCTTGAAAGAGAACCTGTTCGCTCCCGACCGGATTCATGCCACCGTAAGCCGCGCGGAACGCGCTCTCGCCCTCAGCACGCAGTGGGGCGTGGACGTCAGCACCAATAATCTTGAGGCGGTCCGGCAGGCCGACCTGATTCTGGTGGGCGTCAAGCCCTTCCAGGTGCCCGATCTCATTGCCGAAATCGGCCCCGCGCTCACGCGGGAGAAGACGATCGTCTCGTTCGCGGCCTCGGTCAAGACCCGCGCCATTGAAGAAGCTGCAGGCATGGAAATCGCCGTGATCCGCGCCATGCCCAATACCCCCTCCGCTCTGGGAGCGGGCGTGGCCGCGCTCTGCCGCGGGCGTTTCGTCAGCGAAGAGAAGATGGAGATGGCGCGCCGTGTCTTTGAAACTGTCGGCCGCACCGTGGTCGTCGATGAAAAGCACATGGACGCCGTCACCGGCCTGTCGGGCTCCGGCCCGGCCTATGTTTACATCATCATCGAGGCTCTGGCCGAGGCTGGCGTTAAAGTGGGCCTGCCCCGCGACATCGCCACGCTGCTGGCCGCGCAGACCGCTTACGGCTCCGCCAAAATGGTGCTGGAGACCGGCTATCATCCGGCCCTCCTGAAAGACGCCGTGACCACCCCCGCCGGATGCACCATCGACGGCATCCTGGAGCTGGAGGAAGGCGGCCTGCGCGTCGCGCTGATCAAGGCCGTCATGCGAGCCACCGACCGCGCCAAGCAACTGGCCGCGGGGTGATGAGCAGCGCACCAGGATCAGAAAACAAGGACCAGCGAGACAGTGAGAGGATGGGAAGATAGATTTCCCATCCTCCCGCCGTGAAAGGGCGGAAACATTGAGGTCCGGGGCAAACGCAAAGCCATCAAGTGATACCATGATCTCGCTCCGCGAGGAGAGGCTATGAATATTCATGAAGGAGCGAGGAGAATGCAGCGAGCGGAGCAGTGGATGGTGATGATCGTGCTGTCTGTGCTTGTCCTGTTGGTTCTTGTAGGAGCGGTCATGACCTCCTTCCATTCCGGAACGCTCTTTCCGTGGAGCTTGATTCCGGAATTCATTCCGCTGCTCCTGCTTGGCGTGCTTCTCTGGATTGCCGGCTGGATCGTGGATGGCTTTGGCAGAGACGCGCAGAAAAGCATCCATTAACGACACATCCGCAAATCCTCCGGCCCAAGTTTACCCATGCAACGTCCAACCTGGCTCCCCAAATACATCCCGGAACTCGACGGCCTGCGCGGTCTGGCGATTCTCGCCGTCGTCCTCTATCACTGCAACCCGCGGTTAAAGGGCACCTGGATCTACTACGGCACCTTGTGGGGATGGGCGGGGGTCATCATCTTCTTTGTGCTGAGCGGATTTCTGATCACGTCGATCCTGCTCACCAGCCGCGACAAGCCACATTATTTTCACAACTTCCATGCGCGCCGCATCCTGCGCATCTGGCCGGTCTACGCGCTGGTGCTGATCGTGGTGTATCTTGAGGCGCCGTGGTTTATCGGCCCGCCGGTCTGGGAAGCCATTCGGACCGCGCCATGGCTGGCCTACATCTTTTTTGTTCAGAATCTCTTTCATCTGACGCTGCCGCCGGCACTTGGCCCCACCTGGGCGCTGGCCATCGAGGAGCAGTATTACTTTGTGTGGGCGCCGCTGGTGCGCTTCCTGCGCCGTCCCTGGATGCTGGCCTCGGTTCTGGCCGCTGCGCTGGTCGCCTCGCCGCTCCTGCGCCGCGCCAATCTCCCCTGGATCACTCCGACCCATACACTCATTCACCTTGACGGCCTCGCCTGGGGCAGCCTGCTGGCGCTGGCCACGCACACACTGCCGCTCGCCCGCCGCGTCTGGCTCTGGATGGGACTCGGCGGCCTGGTCGCCGGAATTTGGGCCGCCGCTACCATCGCTGGAGGCACCGCATTTCTTGACTCAGCGCTGGCCATCGCCTTTGCAGGAGCCATGCTTGCCGCTATCGCCTCCAGCGGCGCACGTAATCCGCTCAGTGCCGTGCTGCGACGCGGACCGCTGGCCTTCTATGGCCGCATCAGTTACGGCCTGTACATGATTCATATCTCCGTCTTCATCTTCTTCGGCTGGTTCGACCTGCGCATGGACCGCTACGGCATCGCCGGCAATTTGGCCGTCGTGGCCTTCCGCCTGGCCGTATCGACAGCCGCGGCGGCCGCGCTCTGGTATGGCTTCGAGTCTCAGATCCTCAAACTCAAGCGCTATTTTTGACCCAAGAATGCGAACCGGCATCCGCACGCCGGCTTCTGCACTGATCACCCGCCTGTGACCTCAATCACCTGCGGCCCAGGCAAGCGGCTGCTAGGCTTGGTTTAGCACGCAATCTTCCCTGGCGAGGTGCATCATGATCGAGACAACGGGGAGCGAGACAGCGAGCCAAGGTCCCCTTTCTCCTGAAACGCTGGCCAAAATGGACGCCTACTGGCGTGCCGCCAATTATCTTTCCGTCGGTCAGATCTACTTGAAAGACAACCCGCTTCTGGAACGCCCTCTTACCCTGGACGACGTCAAGCCGCGCCTGCTGGGCCACTGGGGCACCACCCCCGGCCTCAACTTCCTCTACGTCCACTGGAAC
>JAJZNH010000134.1 GCA_021811745.1 Acidobacteriota bacterium | reverse complement strand
CCGCTCCGGGAGTCTATGCGCCCGCACTAGCGATCAGCGGTCCGGCGTGGCGCAGCGTTGCTGCCTCGCCGCAGCGTTGGCAATCACCTCAATTCGACGATCGAAGCTGGCCGCGCGTCCAGGCCCTCGGCGCCATTGAGAGTCTGCCCGAGTTTTTTCAGTGGAACCTCGACGCCGGTTTCTATGACTGGCCCGGTTATAGGGGTATGTCGCCCAATCTGCGCACTTACAGCCTGTCCGCCGCCACGGTCACGCATCAGGCGGGCGGCCTCGATCATGTGGATGCGTTGATAAATCAAACTTCGCGCTCTTTGTTCGCTGTCCGCATGCCGGCGAAGAGCAGCGATGCGAGCCATGCGCCGGCTCTGCTACTCGACTTTGGCCGCGAAGTTGCGGGACGGCTATTTGTGCAATCGGCATGTAACTGCGAGGCGCAGATTCTGCTCAGCTACGGCGAGTCGGAATCAGAGGCTCTCTCGGGCAAGAACTATCTGGGAACAAACCTGCTGCGCATTCCGCCGCATGGCGTAGCGCGCGGGCCAAAGAGCGGCTTCCGCTATGCGTGGCTGCGCTTTGTGGGCGGTGCTCCGCAAACCGCCTTTCGAGCCATTCGCCTGGAAGGCATCGCCTATCCGGTCCACTATAAGGGGTCGTTCGAGTCGTCCGATCCGCTGCTCAACCGCATTTGGACGACGGCTGCCTACACCGCGCACCTGTGCATGCAGGATGGCGTTTGGGACGCGGCCAAACGCGACCGCGGCTGGTGGGCGGGTGACTTGGACGTAAGCGGGCCGGTGATAAGTGACGTCTTTGGCGACGAGTATCTTTTAAATGCAACCCTCGCGCATCTCATTCCCCCTGCGGGTCAGCATGTAAACGGCATCCCGGGCTACACGGCCCTATGGATCACGACCCTTGCGGATCTCTATCGGCACAGCGGGGATCGATCCGTGATTGAGCAAAGACACGCCATCCTCCTGCAACTCCTCAAAAGGATGGATCAGGAATTCGATGGCTCCGGCCGCTTTCTCAATACCGGCCATCACTGGCTCTTTGTCGATTGGTCACCGGGCCTCTATGCTTTTACAGACGAAGCCGCCGAAGGGACGGATCTCGAATTTGTGCGCGCTTATCGTGAGGCCGCGTGGTTGCTCGTTCAGATGGGCGACGGCGAGGCGGCACGCCACTACGGCCTTCGCGCCGCTACGCTGGCGGCAGGGGCGCGCAAGCTATTTCTCAGCGCGAACGGTGTGTTTGGCGACCGCTGGCAGTTGAATGCGATGGCTGTACTGGCCGGCGTTGCAACGCCGCAGGACGATGCGGCGATCTGGACGCAGGTTTTCCAGGGTATCGGCCGTAACGGCACACAGACGCAAACGATTACGCCCTACTTCAACGACTATCTTCTCGACGCCATGGCGCGCATGGGCCGCCGCCGCGCCGCGCTTGACTGGATGCGCGAATACTGGGGTGGGATGCTGGCCGAGGGCGCTACCAGCTTCTGGGAGGGCTATGATCTACGCTGGCCCAGGCAGAATCCGCACCTGGGGCTGCAGGCCGATGGAACCAGCGGTTACTTTGTGAGCATGGCGCACGGCTGGTCCGCCGGACCAGCGGCGTGGCTCATGGAAGAACTGCTGGGAGTAAAGGCCACGGAACCGGGCTTTCGCAAGGCGCAGGTTCGCCCTGCGCTCGCGGGCCTGCAATGGGTGCGCGGCGCGGTTCCCACGCCGCGCGGTTTGATTCGCGTGCGCGCGGATGCGCGCCATGTTCAGGTTGACATTCCCCCCGGAACCGAAGCCGCGGTGCTGCTGCCCGCAGGCCGATGGACGCAAAATGGCGTGGCCGCCAAGACAGAAGCCGCCGAAGGAGGCTCACGCGTGCGTATCGTGCTGCGTCAAGCCGGGAGCTACAGTTTTGTGAGAGAGTGAGCCGTCGCACACGGGGCCTCATCCGTCGCGGAGCCGAATGCGCTCCGCGCCGGCGCCGGCGATTCGTGCGCAGAATCCGTAATCAACGCTTCCTGGCAGCGGGCCGTCGGCCAGTGTGGTTTATCCTTGCCTCGATGCCCAACGTCCTCTCTGTCGTCCTGATCACGTTCAACGAGGCTGCCAACCTGCCGCGTACGCTGGCCAGCGTGCGCTGGGCCCAGGAACTCGTCATCGTTGACTCCGGCTCGACCGACGGAACCCGCGAGATTGCCCGCGATGCGGGCGCTCGTGTCTTCGAGGAGTCGTGGAAGGGCTTTGCCGCGCAGAAGAACTCGGCCATCGCCCACGCTACCGGGGACTGGATCCTCTCACTCGACGCGGACGAGGAAGTCAGCCCCGAGCTGGTCCGTGAAATTCAGGCGCTCCTCGCAGCGGAGCCGCCCTGCGCCGCCTACCGTATTCCCCGCCTCAATCACTTCCTCGGCAAGCCGCTGCGGCACGGCGGCTACTGGCCCGACCCCAAGCTGCGCCTCTTCCGCCGCGGCGCGGCGCGGTTTGAGGACCGCCCGGTGCACGAGACGATGACGGCTGAAGGCGCTGTTGGGGCGCTCCAGGGACATCTCATCCACCATTGCTATCCCACACTCGATGACTACATCGAGCACATGAACCGCTACAGCGCCGTTGCCGCGCAGATGCTCGTTGCATCCGGCCGCGCCCCGCGCTCCCTACCCGGTTTTTGCTGGAATGCCATCCTCAATCCCGCCGCCACATTCATCTACAACTATGTCTTTCGCCTCGGCTTCCTTGACGGACGCCACGGCCTTCTGCAGCATCTGAACCACTCCGTTTATATCCACTGGAAATATGCAAAGGCATGGCAGGCGGCGCGCGACGCTGGGCCGCGACCGACTTAGTCCATGTGCCTTACAGGCCGTGGTGCCCGTGATGGCGTCCCACCACAAAGACGATCATCCGCAGCAGCAAGAGCAGCACGGCCAACAGAACGAAAGCCATCAAGAGCAGGTCCGGCCCGCGCAGCTTTGTTTTGCTCTTCATGCCACCCAACCCTTCAGGAAGAAGCCCAACTTCCCTTCATCATTTGAAGCAGAACGGCCCTCCGGCCTCTGCCGGAGGGCCTCCGCGCAAACTGTAAACTGCTAGCTGGCCGCTCTCAGTTGTTCTTTAGTCGCAGGCTTCGATCCCCACATTCCGTACCACGCGATATAGATATAGCAGATCATCGGAATCACCAGCGCCCACTGGTAGCTGACACGGTCAACCACCCATCCGATCGCGACCGGAATCAGCGCTCCGCCTACGATCGCGGTCATGATCAGGCCTGAGCCGCGGCTGGTCATTGGCCCAAGCCCCGCGATCCCTAGGGCAAAGATATTGGGGAACATAATGGAGTTGAAGAAGCCTGCCAGGATGAGCGCGGCAATGGCGACATAGCCCGAAGAGAGCGTTGAAACCACTACCAGGGCAGCGGCAATGACGCCGAAGACGCCAAGCAGCTTGCCTGCCTTGATCATGGTCAGCATCCACGAGCCGAGCAGGCGGCCCACCAGCGCGCCCAGCCAGTAGAAGAGCACCAGCTTTTGCGCCTCTGCCACCGCCAGAACGTGCAATCCGCCATGCAGTGAGTCACTGAAGTAAAGAACCATGGTCGTAGCCAGGCCGACTTCGACGCCGACGTAAAGGAAGATGCCCAGCGCGCCCAGCACCGTGTGCCGGTAGGCCCAGATGCTCCGGTTCTGCGCTGCGCCTGCCTGCGCGCCCTCGTGATGCTTTGCCTCGATATGAGGCAGGCGTGTAAATGCGACAGCAATGCCGAGAATCACCAGCCCAATGGCAATGATCAGGTACGGAATGCGTACCGTGTTCGCGATCGCAACCTGGTATGCGTGCTGCACGGCGGCGCTTTCTTTGGCCACCTGCGCCGGATCGAGAGCCTCGCTGGTGAGGATGAATGTGCCCGCGATCCATGGAGCGATGGTGCCGCCCAGAGAATTGGCCGCCTGCGCCAGGTTCAAACGCACCGGCGCGCTGTCCTCTGGTCCAAGAATGGCAACGTAGGGATTGGCCGCGGTTTGCAGTGCCGTGACGCCGGCGCCTACCACGAAAATCGCCGCCAGGAACAGCGGAAACGAAACCATCTTTGCGGCGGGCAGAAACATAAGCGCCCCAACCACCTGAACGAAAAGCGAGACCACGATCGTTCCCTTGTATCCAATGGCTTCAATCAACCGCGAGGCCGGCGTGGAGAAGACGAAGAACGCCGTGAAAAACGCAAAGTTGGCCAGCATTGCCTGCCATGTGGCCAGCTTTTGAATCTCGAAGATCTTTTTCAGATCGGGCACCAGCCCCATGTTCAGGTTGGTGACGAACCCGAAAATGAAGAACAGCGCCGTAACCGCGATAAACGGAAAGAAAAATCCGGGCGAAGCGAGTCGTGTCCTGTGCCTTGTTTCTGTTGCCATGGGAGATTGTCCCCGCCTTTGCGAAATCATCTTTAAGCCGCTTCGCGTCCGGGTTAAGGGGGCGAAGTGCAAGAAATCGACTGCCTGCACGCCGTCTGACCGTTGATTGCACCGGCCGACGCTCTGGAATCCGGCTTTGATCCTGTACTGATCACTATAAACAAGGCAGCGCGGCGGGCGCTCACCCGCGGCGCAGATTTGTTTTTTACCCCGGGCACTCTGACCCGAAGGAGTGCCCGGCAAGACCGGGCCGCGATCTGAACCGCAAGCTCGCCGGTTTGATGGTCGAAGCGGGCGGAAGCAAGGCCAATCCTATACCGTCTTGCCAACCCTGTTGCCGCGCGCTTTGGCCCGTCAATGCCGTATTCTCATAGCAAAGCGAGGAGAAATTACCCGTGGCCATCGCAACAATGAGCAACGCCAAACTGAAGAAGGTCCTGGCGGCTTTAGAAGGCAACTGGCAGGCCGAGATGGAGGGCTACCACACCTACCAGGCCCTCGCTGACCGCGATCCCGACCCGGTGCGCGCGCCCGTGCTGCGCCACCTGGCCCAGGCGGAACTGGAGCACGCCGCCTTGTGGGCCGAGCGTATCAAGGAGCTTGGCGGACCCGAGCCTGTCTACCAGGGCAGCCCCGGCGGCGATGCCGACTCGCTC
>JAJZNH010000209.1 GCA_021811745.1 Acidobacteriota bacterium | reverse complement strand
TGCATCGAAGCTGTGTGGCGGGTTTTTGTACGCAAAAAATATCGCAAGTGTTTGCTGAGCAGGGCAGCGGCCGCGAGCTGGATTTTCCGGGCTGACACGGAGACTGGCCGTCGAGCGGCGTCTTTGCCAGTTACCATGTGGATTCTGCTGGAAGTGAATCATGCCATGGCTGCCGCCAGGTTGTTCGATGCTGTATTCGATGTATTCAATTTGAGGCGATCGATGCCTTTCTCCGTCCCGTTCTTCCCCGGCTGCCTCTTGCCGCATCTTAACGAGAGCTTGGGAATGATAGAGTGAGGTTATGAATTTGGTGAATCGTCTAGGTGGGGCTCCTGCTGTTCTCTGCGCGGGCGCATTGGCGGGAGCTCTTCTGGCGGCCAACGTACTCATGGCTGAGCCTCCAGCAGAGCCGTCAGGCACAGCACAGGCGAGGGGAAGCGCGGGCACTCCGGCCGCAGTGTGCGAGCCGGCTTCTCTCGGGTCGCCGTATATCCCGGTTGATAGTTGGGTCTACCCGGCCGTGATGAGGCTTTATTCGCTCGGTTTTGCGGGCGACATTTATCTCGGCATTCGGCCATGGACCCGCGCGAGCTTGCTGCATGTGCTCGAAGGTACCGAAACCGAGATACAGGATGCGAATGGTTCGTCAGTCGCGGAAGAGGCGGAAGGGATTTACGAGGCCCTGATGCATTTTTTGGAAGCCGATATTCAGGGCCCGTGCCTCGCGCTTGAAGGCAATGTGCATCTTGAGTCAAGTTATACTTTGATGCGAGCTATCAGCGGCACTCCGCTGCGAGACAGTTTCCATCTCGGGTCCACGATTATCAATGACTACGGGCGGCCTTACGAGAATGGCTTCAATAACTACACAGGGGCCAGCGGCTATGCTTCGGCGGGGCGCTTTGTTGTATATGTGAGGGGCGAGTTTCAGGGAGCGCCTTCCGCGGCTGGGTATCCGGCTGCGCTGGCTCAGATACTTTCGAGTCAGGTCGATTTTATTCCCTTTATCAATCCCCTCACGAATCAGCCCTACAATCAAACCACGATTCCATTAGGCCCCATCGGGACAGCCACCGATGGACGCTTTCTGGAGGCGTACGTCTCCGCGCAAGTGCTCAACCACGTAATCTCCTTTGGCAAGCAGGACGAATGGCTGGGGCCCGCAATGGGCGCGAGCATGGCCTTTTCCAATAACGCTGAGAACTTCTACGCCTTTCATATCAACCGCATCGAGCCGTTGTATATTCCGGGACTCTCCAAGATTACGGGCTCCTTCCGCTATGAGTTTCTAGTGGGCTCGCTGCGGGGTCATACGCTGGTGCCCAACCCGTTGTATCCCGGGCCGAACCAGCCAAATGTAATTACTCCTGGCGACCCCTGGGTTCATGTGGAGAAGGTCAATTTCAAGCCCACCCCGAATTTTGAACTCGGTTTCGAGCGTACGGCGCTTTTTGGAGGCGAGGGCCATTCACCGGTAACGATTCACACATTTCTGAGGAGCTTCTTCAGTCTGGCCGCTCCCAGTGCAGCAGCTAAGTTTAGCCGCCGCGATCCCGGGGCGCGTTTCGGCTCATTTGATGCCACCTACAGGTTGCCGTTCCTGCGTAACTGGCTCACGTTTTACACAGACTCCGAGGTGCATGACGATGTTTCGCCCATTGACGCTCCGCGGCGCGCCGCGTGGCGGCCCGGGCTCTTTCTCTCCCACGTGCCCGGCATTCCAAAACTCGACATTCGCGGCGAAGCGGCAATGACCGATCCATCCGTCTCGACAAGCCGGGGGGGGAAATTCATGTACTGGGAGACGATTGAAAAACAGGGCTACACGAATGAGGGCCAAATATTCGGCGACTGGATCGGGCGCGAGGACAAAGGCGGGCAGGCCTGGGTTACGTATCATCTCAGCGGAAACGAGTGGGTCCAGGTGGGTATGCGCAATCAGAAGGCTGCCAAGGATTTCATTCCCGGTGGAACCACGCTGAACGATATCAACGTTCAGGTTGTCAAGCGCATCAAGAGGGATTTGGAATTCAGAGGCAACTTTACCCTGGAGCACTGGAAGGCGCCGATCTACCGTCCCGGTGAGCAGACTGTAACCAACACCGAAATTATGCTTACGTGGTATCCGAAGAGCAAAATCAGCTTCTAAGCGCCTTGTGGCGTGAGGATGCCTGTACACAGGGCGCCCCAAGGCGCATTTTTCAGGCTTGGGGCACGCCTGCCGAAACTGCTGCCTGATCTCGTGCTTGATTGGCGCGATTTCTGACCGGCAGTACCCCCTCGCTTCGTCGATTGCTTATCGGAACTCTTCTTCACCACCGTCGCTGGACGAATGATTCGAGCGCATCAATTCCCTCTGATTTTCCGGTGCTGATCTACGGGCTGAAGGCCGCACTCTTTAACAAAATGAATCATGACCGCTGGCCGTAGCGAGTGGCGACGTGCGCTTTCGAAATGGAGACTCATTTTGAGCTTCTGATTGCCAAAGCAGGCTTTGTCCGCTTAGGGTGAAAAGCGGGGTTTCAGGAGACAGAATGAACAGCGCCGGATCGAAGATCATATTTTCGTCTGCGTGGACGATCGTTGCAGCGCTCATGGTCATCCCGCTAGCGGTGCCGGCTGGCTTGAATGCGCAGGGCGTGCCGCAGCAGATCGCCGTTCCACATCCGCCCATGGGTTGGTCCTCGTGGAACAGCTTTTCCAATACCGTCGATTCCAGGATCGTGATGGATCAGGCCAAGGCCATGATCTCCACCGGAATGCATAAGGTGGGCTATCAGTACATCAACATAGACGAGGGCTGGTGGCTCGGTAGACGAGATGCACAGGGCAACATCATTGTCGATCCCGAGGCATGGCCCGCGCTGGCGCCGGGAGAGCGCGCAGGCGACATGTCCAATATCGTCCGCTACATTCACAGCCTCGGGCTGAAGGCCGGCATCTATACAGACGCAGGCAAGAACGGATGTGGAACTTTTTCCCCCGATCTTGGGCCCGGTTATCCGAACGAAGGCAGCGAGGGACACTACGATCAGGACTTCCTGCAATTCGCGCGCTGGGGATTCGACTACGTCAAGGTGGACTGGTGCGGGGGCAACAAAGAGAATCTCGACCCCGCGGTTCAATATGCTGAGATTGCAAGGGCGATTGCACGCGCTGAAGCCATCACCGGCCATCGGCTTTACTTTTCCATCTGCGACTGGGGAAGGAACAGTCCCTGGACGTGGGCTCCCAATGTCGGAGGCGTGGTGGCGGATATCTGGCGAACCAGCGGCGATATCGTCGCTCCAGTCGTGGCAGGCACCAGGAGGGCCGGTCTCAAAGCCAGCTTTCAAAAGGTGCTCCGCAATTTCGATGAGGGGATTCATCCCGAAGCGGAGCATACCGGTTTCTACAACGATCCCGACATGATGGTGGTCGGCATGCCGGGTCTAACCGATGCCGAGAACCGCGTTCACATGAGCCTCTGGGCCATGTCTGGCGCGCCGCTTATCGTTGGCGCCGATCTGACGAAACTGAGTGATGCAACACGCGCCACGCTCACCAATCCTGCCGTGCTTGCCGTCGATCAGGACGCTCTTGGCTTGCAGGCGATCAAGGTGTCGGGGCAGGGAAGCGGGCTCGAGGTTTGGTCCAAACGCCTTGCAACGCCGGGCGAACGCGCCGTTTTGTTGCTGAATCGGACTGCTTCCGCGGCCTCCATCGCTGTACAGTGGAGCGACCTTGGCCTGGCGGGTTCTTCGGCGGATGTGAAGGATCTGTGGGGTGGAAAAGATCTCGGCTCATTCCAGGATTCTTATTCGGCCACGGTTCCGGCTGGAGATGCAGTCATGCTCGTCGTCCACGGAAGCGAAGGCAGGATGACGCGTTACCGGCCAGACGCTTCGAGCCGCGCCGCCGCAAGCCGCGCCCTGGAGAAGAATCACGAACTCGTATTCAGCCGGGTTTCCTCTCGCTTTCCCACTGCCGCGATTGAGATTGTCTACACCAACCCTGGGCCGTCAACACGTTTCGCAGAGCTTCGCGTGAACGGGCAGGACTCAACGCGCATCGCATTTCCCTCCACGGGCGGCGCCGCGGGCGCAATCTGGATCGAAGCCCGTCTTGATCGCACGGGCGCACAGAATGAGCTGCACTTCTCGGCCATCTGCGAGGCCGGACCGGCCATCACGTCCATTTCGCTCGAATGAAGCGAAGGGTGGAGATTCCTGCCAGCAGGAACCTCCACTTGAGGTTTCTCTAAACGAGGGCGCGATGAATCTGCGGGGAACGCGACTCCTTTGTAGCCAGGTAGCTGTTGACGGCCGCCGCCGCTTTGCGGCCCTCGGAGATGGCCCAGACCACCAATGACTGGCCACGCCGCATATCGCCGGCGGCGAAGATTCCTTCCACGGAAGTCATGTAGTTGGTCGTAGCCACATTGCCGCGATTGTCGAGAGCAAGGCCCAACTGCTCGATCATGCCGCTGCGGACGGGACCGAGGAAGCCCATGGCCAGCAGCACCAGATCGACATCCAGCGTGAATTCGGTGCCGGGAATCGGCTCGAACTTGGGCGGAGGACCGACGCGAATGGCATGAAGCTGCTTGACGTTGCCGTTTTCATCGGCCGTAAACTTGACGCTGTTCACGGTCCAGTCGCGGATTCCGCCCTCTTCGTGCGAGCTTTCCGTACGCAACTGGAGCGGCCAAAGCGGCCACGGAGTCAACGGTGAGCGGTCTGCGGGAGGCCTGGGCATAATCTCGAACTGGTGGACGCTCTTTGCGCCTTGCCGGAGACTGGTGCCAAGGCAGTCGGCGCCGGTGTCGCCGCCGCCGATGATGACGACGCGCTTGCCGGTGGCAAGAATTGCCGTGGAGGGATCGACGACATCGCCTTCGTTGCGGCGATTCTGCTGTGGCAGGAACTCCATGGCGAAGTGGATGCCTTTGAGCTCGCGACCGGGAATCTTGAGATCGCGGGGCTGCTCGGAGCCGCCGCAGAGCACGATGGCGTCGTAGTGCTCGGTGAGAGACTGCACGGGAACGTTGACGCCGATATGCGCGTTGGTCAGGAAGGTAACGCCTTCCGCGCGCATCTGT
>JAJZNH010000982.1 GCA_021811745.1 Acidobacteriota bacterium | reverse complement strand
AGCCGATCGCACGCGCCTGGAATGCTCATCCCGCCATCCCATACACTTTAAAAGAAGAGATCCGAACGGAGAATGATTGAAGAACAAGCAATCGATATTGAGCCTGATCGCACTGGCGGTTCTGGCGGCAGTTGTCTACTGGGGGCGGAGCCACATCCATTTTGATTTCGGAATGTTTCGAATCCAAGTGGCGCGGGCCGACTGGAGGCGGCTGATTTTCGCCACGGCGTGCATTTACTCCGCCTATCTTTTCCGGTCGGCACGCTGGGCACTGCTGCTGAGACATAACAAGAAAGTGCCGCTGCTCTCGCTGACGGGAACGCAGGTAATGGGCTTCACCGCCGTGGCGCTGATCGGCCGGGTGGCCGACCCAGTGCGGCCTTACCTGGTGGCGAAGCGCACGAATCTACCGCTGAGCACGCAGATCGCGGTTTATATTGTGGAGCGGCTCTTCGATTTTGGCGCGCTGGCGGCGATTTTTTGTTCGCTGGTCCTGCTGGCGCCGGCCGAGGAATTGCCGCATGTGGAGATTGTGCGCAAAGCCGGCTACGGAGCGTTGGCTATTACGGTGTTTGCGGCGGTGTTTCTGTTGGCCGTGCGGCTCTCCGGCTCGGCCGTTGCTTCACTTCTGGAGCGTAGTTTAGGCGCGGTTTCCAAGAATCTTGGACATGCCATCGCACAGAAGGTGCGGGCGTTTCACACCGGCCTGGACATCATTCGTTCGTTCTGGGACTTCGGCACGGCGGTGGGGCTTTCGCTCACCATGTGGGCGCTGATTGCGCTCGCCTACCTGGAGACGGCGCGGGCCTTCACCGCAAGCCCGGTTCTGGCGGGATTCAGCCTGCCGAAATGCATTCTGCTCCTCGCCATCTCAGGAAGCGCAAGCGCGCTTCAGTTGCCGGTACTGGGATGGTTCTCGCAGATCGCGTTGGTGGCCGCCGCTCTGACCGGCATCTTCGGGGCCACCCCGGAAGCCGCCACGGCCTGCGCTGCCAGCCTGTTACTGGTCACCTTCCTCAGCATCATGCCGGTGGGTTTGATCTGGGCGCAGTTTGAAAATGTGAGCCTGCGCCGGATGACGGTGGAAAGCGAACACGCGGAAGAGGCACTGGAGACCGAAGCTGGCGTGGACGCGAATCCTGCGTCATAACCGCTTGGCTCGTTCTGCTCCATTCCAGTAGAACTGCGGTCGCGCACTTTCTGCGCCATGTATCGTTTTTTTGCGCAACCGCCGGAGACCGGCACGACGGATCCTCCACCCGGAATCAAGACGAGGAAGAAAGCCGCGTAGGGCTCGCGTTCTCCAAATTGGCAGATCGCGAGAAATCGATGGCCTCCGGTCCTACCGCGCCACCGGTCATCAGCATGCTCATCGCCTGCTCCATGGTGAGATTGGTTTCGGTCACGCGCGCCATGGGCAGAATCTGCAGGAAAGCCGATGTGGGATTGATGGCGTTGGGCAGGAGCACGGCAGCCAACGGTTCGCCGGTCTGACGGTCGACGAGCGTGCGGGTCAGGAAACCGATGCTCTTCTGTCCTAGAATCGGGAAGTCCACCAGCACCACGCGCTGGCTGCTCTCCTTCTTTGCCATCATCGTATCGAGCAGTTGCCGGACGGAGGTGTAGACCTTGGCGACAAACGGCAGCCGCTCCAGGATTGCCTCGAAGAGATGAAAGACCTGGCGCCCGATCACCAGCGAAGTCAGCCTTCCGGCCAGATAGAGCAGAATCAAGGTGAGCAGCACGGCCAGGGCCGACTGCGTCCAGGCGTTGCCCAGCCACACTGCTGGAAAAACAGAGGCAAACAGCCGCACCAGCGGCCGGCCAGCCTCCGCAAGCTTGTCCAGCAGAAAGCTGAAGATGAGCCAGGTGACAAACAACGGACCCATGGTGAGGATGCCCGCCAGGATGTTGGCCTGCAAACTGCGGAGCGTATGGTTCACCACTCGTTTCAACGGCTCTCCTTTCTCGAAGCAATGACATGCCACTTTCGACCGGGTTACGGCCATGCTAGCATGCGCTTTAACCTGCGCGGGATGCTGCCGGTAACCGCATGAGGGGCGAAGATTTGGCCTTCTCACGGCGGGCAAAATGGACTATATATGGAGCTTGCATTTTATAGTGAAGAAGATGGCGGCTATGGACGAACGCGACAACATCGAAGTGAATGGGGAACGTCCCTCGCCGCATCAGACCGGGCCGCATCCACGGGCCGTGGGTTCGCCCTTGCCGCGCGGCTCGGTGCGCCGGCCTCTCCACGCTCCCCGAGAGACGGAAGGCCGACATCTCGCGCCGCCCCCGGGCCGCGCTCTGTCGAACCCTTCCTCCGTCCGTCCGCCCGCCTCCGCGCCGTCGCCTGAGAGCGACCAGACCTCGAACGTGCAACGCGCCGTGAACGCGCTGCGCACTGTCCTTCCCTTCGTGCAAAGCGTACTGCCCCTGCTTGACGGCAAGATCGCCACTGCGGTCGCCAACGTGCTCACACAGCGTCCGCCAAGCCCCGCCCCCCATGTCAACCTCGCCCCACTCGAGGAGAGCGTGGCTGAACTGCAGATCCAGCAAGGGGAATTTCATCAGCAGTTGATCGAACAGAATACTTCGCTCAAGCGCGTGGAAGACCAACTGGAGATGGTGCGCGAGGCCACTGACCGTAACACATTGGAGCAGCAGGAGTTAATGGAAGATCTGCGTGCCGTAGGCAATAAGGTGAACTGGTTTGCCCTGGCAGCGCTGGCGCTCCTGCTTGCCTCGGTCATCCTGAACGTGGTCCTGTACCTTCACATCCAGCACGTGCTCCCCTGAGAAGGGCAGCGCAGGGGTTTCGAGCCGCCAAGCCAGAAGATTTTGAGATTACCTCGTCGTTTGGAATCGCGGTGGGGGCGTGCCAGTCGGGGGCTGTTTCGATTGGGTGAAACTATATTTCTTAATATCAAAACAACCTTCGCAGTTTCGGCTCACTTTTCACACCTTTGTGACGGGGAGTGTTGCCAGTCGTGTTTGCGTGCGGCTAGTATTCGCTTAGTTCAAAACTACTAAAGGGTAGATTTAATTCCAAACCCTGAGCGCAGTCCCACTATGCATGCAGTTGTCCCAACGATCCAAGAGCTTCACCAACGAGCGGCGCTGACCTATCCCAGCGCACGTGAATGGAGTGTCTCGTCATGGCATGGTATGCCTACTGCATCGGTGAAAAGCACGCCTTTCCGGAGCTGGCCCGTCATCGCAAACCCGTCCCGATGGTATCCATTCTGGGAGTGAGTGGAAACCAGGTTTTTCTTTATCCTGCAAGCGATCTAGCCGTTATCGTCAGCGAGCACAACCCGCGGGAAGCGTTGAATCAGAAGTCCGGCGTCGATCATGCGCGCGTGATTGCCGACTGTTTTCAGAATTCAACCGTTCTGCCCTTCCGCTTTGGCACGATCTTTAGCGACGACGAGTCGCTGCGCAAGTCCATCCGCTCGAACCAGCGCCAGTTCCTGGGGAACATCGAGAAACTGCGCGGGAAGGCGGAAATGCACCTGAAGATCTTTGTCGAAGGTTGCGCCGGGCGCGAAATGGACCGGACTTCCGCGAAGGATTGCGCCGGGCGCGCGTACCTGACCAACCTGCGCGAGAACGCGGTGCGCGCGCGCGAGCGCCAGACGCGCGCCCGCGCCGTCAGTTTCCAGATGCACCGCCTGTTCCTGCCGCTCGACGAGGAAGTGAGCTGCCGGCTGACGGAAAACGGCAAGATGGTGCTGGACGTCGCCCACCTGATCGATCGCAAGTGCGTGGAGAGGTACCAGAATAAGTTCGCCACCACCAGCGCGACCATGCGCGACTGCCACATGCAGCTCTCCGGCCCCTGGCCACCCTACCACTTTGTGCACACGCTCACGCGTTCGAGCCATGCGCAAGCGCACCCGGCTCCGGCTGCTGTGGCATCGCCGCCTGCGGTGTCTGCAACGCCCGTGCTTGGAACGGCGCCGCTGATGGCGTAGCTGAGACTGCCCCTGGCCTGGACTGCAGAAAGCCCCACCAGTTGGTGGGGCTTTCTGCTGGACAAAAGGAGGCACGACGGGATGAACGATCTCCGAGGGGAAATTCTCTAAAAGATTGCCTTTGCCGATCACCGTTCGCGCTTCCGCCGGGAGAGACAAGCTTTATGGGCGGGCCACGCTGGTTCCCCGACAATCGACGACTTCTCAGCACGCATGCGGTTTGAGAGAATCGAAGCCTGACGAATCTCCATTCGGACATGAGGCCATTCATGAGCAGCATTTTGGCGCGAAGAAAACCTCTGCTGTCTTCGGCCGGAGCAACGGCCGCGGCGGCAATTGCTACCAGCCCGCATCCGATTTCGGAGGTGCGCGCATTCCAAGCCGGCGCCGCCGGTTCGGAGAACTCGTATGTCGTTCTTCAAGTGCGAACCGAATCCGGCTTGACCGGATACGGCGAATGTAATTCAGTTTCCTCGGCCGACCTGAAGGCGACCAATGCGGCCGTTGCCGGGCGGGCTGCATCGTCCTACCGAGTGTTGGATGGACTGGTGCCGGCTTGCGTGCGCGGAGGCCTGAACATTGCTTTGCTCGACATCCTGGGGAAAGCGACGATGGCCCCGATCTACCGGGTGCTCGGTGGTCCCACACGCTACAAGGCGCGCGCCATCACGCGGCTCCCGGGTGCCTCCGATGACGAACTGCGGAGCGGTCTTCAGGAGCAACTCGCCGCGGGCTTTCGTGCCTTTTTGATTCCGATCCCTGTTCCGACGGCCCGCAATCAAGGCGGTGAGTTCATTCGCCTTGCTACGTCGCGCCTGCGTGCGATGCGCGCCGCAGCTCCAAACGCGGATTTCGCCTTTGAAGCCCATTCCGAGCTTACCCCTGGCGACGCAGCCAGCCTTGCGGCGGCGATTGAAAGCATGCATCCGCTTTGGCTGGATGAACCTTGCTCCATCACCAATTTAGAGACGATTCGTAAGATCGCGGATAAAACTGTGGTTCCGCTGGGCTTTGGCCGCGCCATTGCCGATCCGGGAACCTTTCAGGACCTGCTTCGCGAAGGTCTCATCGATCTGCTTCGGCCCGACCTTCTCAGTTATGG
>JAJZNH010000078.1 GCA_021811745.1 Acidobacteriota bacterium | reverse complement strand
CCGTACGTAAGCTGCGCTTCAGCAAGTCGGAGCTGGTCTGGCTCGCCGGCAACACCTTCTACGGCCGCCGCGGCATCTTCGAGCCCGCGTTCCTCGACTGGCTGGAGCACGGCTTCCGCCTCTCCGATTACGAGCTATCGGTGCGCGACGGCCAGATTGAGCTATGCTTCCGCGGCCTCTGGACCGAGACCACCATGTGGGAGATCTACGCCCTCGCGGCGATCGCCGAGCTTAAGACCCGCGCCGCCCTCAAGCAGCTCGGCGAGCTGGAGCTCGACATTCTCTACGCGCGCGCCAAGACCCGCCTCTGGGAAAAGATGGAGCGCCTGCGCGGCGTGCCGGAGCTGAACATCAGCGACTTCGGCACCCGCCGCCGCCACAGCTTTCTGTGGCAAGAGTATGTGGTCAACGCCATGCGCGACACACTCGGCCCCAACTTCACCGGCACCTCCAACGCCTATCTCGCCTACAAGCACGATCTCGAAGCCATCGGCACCAACGGCCACGAGCTGCCCATGGCCATGGCCGCCCTCGCCAACAACGACGATGACCTGCGCTCGGCGCAGTACCGCCTGCTGGAGCTATGGCAGCAAAGCTACCAGGGCGAGCTGCTCATCCTGCTGCCAGACACCTTCGGAACCACGCAGTTCCTGCGCGGCGCGCCCGATTGGGTGGCCAACTGGACCGGCCTGCGCATCGACAGCAAAGACGCCTACGTGGCCGGCGACGAATACATCGCCTGGCTGGAGCGCCGCGGCCGCGACCCGCGCCACAAGCGCCTCATCGCCTCTGATGCGCTCGACGTCGAGCAGATTCTGAGCCTTCACGCCTACTTCGGCGGAACTCTGCGCAACGGCGCTTCCCCGGGCGACTTTCGCTCTGCACGCGACTTCCAAGACCCAGCGCGCTGGATCCCCGAGCGCCGCATCCGCTTCAGTTCCGGTTGGGGCACACTGCTCACCAACGACTTTCGCCACTGCAATCCTGGCGACGATAACGGCTTCAACCCTGCCGGCATGGTCTGCAAGCTGAGTGACGCCAACGGCCGCCCCGCGGTCAAGCTCTCCGATAACTACTCGAAGGCCCTCGGCAGCGCCGAAGAGACGCAGCGCTACCGCCGTATCTTCGGCGTAGCCGGAGTGACCGACGCTCCGGTCTTAATCTGACCCAGCACAGAGGGACACCTGTATTTGCCGGTTCTGCATGCCTGACACTTGAAAGCCCAAGAAGCGGGTAGAAGATGGTAGCCCCATGGCCTGAACCTGGGCACAAAACGCGAATCGTCCGCAAATCGGTTATTCCTCTGCCATCCCACCATCTTTCCTTAACCCGCATCCCATAGAATCGTCCTATGTGTGGCATCGTCGGTTATGTCGGCCCTAGGGAGGTCGTCCCGGTCATCATCACGGGACTAAGGCGCCTCGAATATCGCGGCTACGACTCGGCCGGAATCGCTGTCGGCAGCCCCTCAAGCCCCACGCTCGACCTCCGCCGCGCACCCGGCAAGCTCGGCAATCTCGAAGAGGTCTTGCGTGACCACCCGCTCAGTGGCACTTTTGGCATCGGCCACACGCGGTGGGCCACCCATGGCCGCCCCACCGAAGAGAACGCCCACCCCCATCGCGACTGCTCCGGCCGCATCGTCGTCGTCCACAACGGCATTGTGGAGAACTACCTCGATCTCAAGCGCGAGCTCGCCGCCCAGGGCCACAAATTTGTCACTGAGACCGACACCGAGATCATCGCCCATTTGATCGAGCAAACCCAGAGCGACGCCGCAGCCGCCGGTCGCCCCATTCCCTTGCAAGCAGCCGTGCGCCAAGCCGTCAAGCGCCTCAGCGGGGCATTCGCTCTGGGCGTTCTGTCGGCCGCCGAGCCCAACAAGATCGTCGCCGCGCGCCAAGGTCCGCCCGTGGTCATCGGGGTGGGTCAGGGAGAATTCTTCGTCGCCTCCGATGTGCCCGGCATCCTCCATCACACCCGCGACGTCTACTTTCTCGCCGATGGCGACCTCGCCATTCTCACACCCGATGGCGTTGAGTTGACTGACTTCAACGCCAACCCCATCCAGCGCGAGCTCACGCATGTTCACTGGGATCCCATCCAGGCCGAAAAGGGCGGCTACAAGCACTTCATGCTCAAGGAAATCTGGGAGCAACCGACCGCCATCCGCGAGACCACGCTGAGCCGCATCTCGCTGGGCTCGGGCAAGGTTTTTCTCGGCGAGATGGAGGTCGCCGATCAGGAGTTGGCCCGCATCTCGAACATTGTCATCGCAGCCTGCGGCACCAGTTGGCACGCCGCCCTCACAGGCAAATACATGATCGAGCGCCTAGCGCGTCTGCCCGTGGATGTGGACTACGCCAGCGAGTACCGCTATCGCAATCCCATGGCCGGCCCCGACGCGCTCGGCCTGCTCATCACCCAGTCCGGCGAAACCGCCGACACTCTGGCCGCGCAGCGCGAGATGAAGGCCCTCGGCTCCAAGACCGTGGCCATCTGCAACGTGGTGGGCGCCATGGTGGCCCGCGAGGCCCACGGCTCCGTCTACACCCACGCCGGCCCGGAGATCGGCGTGGCCTCCACCAAGGCCTTTACCTCGCAGCTCACCGCGCTCTTCCTGCTCGCGCTCAAGCTCGGCCAGCTCCGCGGCAAGCTTGACGAGGCCCAATCGCTGGAGTGGGTCGAGCAGTTGAGCCGCATCCCCGCCAAAATGGAGGAGACCCTCCGCTCCTGCTCCACCCAATGCGAGCAACTGGCGCGTGACTTTCACGCCGTGCGCGACTTTCTCTATCTCGGCCGCGGCATCCACTTCCCCATCGCCCTTGAAGGCGCGCTTAAGCTCAAGGAGATCTCCTACATTCACGCCGAGGGCTACCCCGCCGGCGAGATGAAGCACGGCCCCAACGCGCTCATCGACGAATCCCTCCCCGTCGTCGTCCTGGCCACGCGCGACGAAGCCGACCCCGCCTCCAAGCTGCGCTATGAGAAGACCCTCTCCAACATTCAGGAAGTCACCGCCCGCTCCGGCCGCGTCATCGCCATAGCCACCCAGGGCGACACCGCCATCGGCAGCCTGGTCGAGCACGTCATCCACATCCCCCCCGCCCCCGAGCTGCTCGCGCCCCTCCTGGAGATCGTGCCCCTGCAACTCCTCGCCTACTACATAGCCGTCCGCCGCGGCTGCGACGTAGACCAGCCCCGCAATTTGGCCAAGTCGGTAACGGTTGAGTAGGCTCACGGGCACCAGCACACGTGTGTCCGTGTACCGGTTGCCGAATTTCCTTGACAACGCAATCCTTGCGTGTATGATTTGGCCATCTCTATGCCGTAATAGGCTGCGGAGAATCTTCCCCGATCGATGTTTTGTCCCAGCAGTAGTGTTCTGAGACCTTCGAGGAAACAACAGCAAATCAGCAAGTGCCGTAAGGTTTCTCGGAAAGAGCTGTAAAAACGCCTTCCAAAGCAGACAAGTGCGAGCTGTGAACTTAATTTGAACCTGCGTTAACTGCTGACCTGCTGCGCGTTGAGACCAGACCTATGTGTCGTCCACGCGGAGGCGATCGGTGTGTTGCAACTCATCCACTTGCGCCGCCTGTTATTGCAGGGAGCAGCTCTCTTCTCAATCCCTTTGTTTCCAGTCGTAATCTCTGCCGCATCGCTGCGATCGATGTCCGAGCCGTGGCCAGCGCGTCACTTCAACAGCGAAGCGGCGGGCATCCATATCCCATTTGAATATGTGAATGGGCATATCTTCCTCACGGTAATCGTGAACGGGAGGCCGGGATATGTGTTTCTGCTGGACACGGGAACGAGCGTGGATGTTCTCGATCTGGGCGCTTCGCGGGCTCTTGGGATTCCGATAGAGAAGATCACGCATGCCAAGGATCTGGGTTTTGGTGGCGGGAAGGTTTCGATGGCCGGGGCGCGGCATCTGGACTTAAGGATGCAGGATTTGGAAGCGCAGCAGGTTTTAATTGGGGATGCGGCGGCGATTGTGGATCTGCGCGGCCTGGCGCGGGGAATGAACCACAGCATGGACGGGATTCTGGGGTATCCACTGCTGCGGCGATTTGTCGTGGGGATCAATTTTGCCACCGACGATCTGGTGCTGTGGCCGAAACGTGACTTTCGCTACCAGGGGAAAGGTGACGTGATGCGGTTGATACAGCGTCGCGATCATGCTCCAGAAATTCCAGTAACGGTGGGAACACTGACCAGTAAGACGCGGAAAGCCACGGTGGAGGTTGACACTGGAAGCGACGCGAGCCTGTTGCTTTATTCGCAGTACGCAAAACGCGCGCGAATTGACGATATATTTTCTACGGAGAATTCAAAGCTGAAACCCGCAGAAGGTTTTGGGCTGGGAGGATGCTTCCCGGTGCTGAGGGCGATGTTGGCGTCAATGACGATGGGCAACGTGCAGTTCGGCCATTTTATAGCGTTCATGATGCAATCCAGCCCAGCATTGACGCAGCGCAGGATCTCCGGAGTGCTGGGAACTTCAGTGCTCGACAGCTATGAACGTGTGATCTTCGATGTGCCGCATGACCGGATGATTTTTGAGCTGGCGGCAAAGCTCCCAATGCCGCAGAAAGCGAAACTCGGGAGAGTGGATAGCCCGGCGCGCTGACGCGGTTAGGCATCCCTATCCAGGGACCTTTCACGGGTTCTTCAGGATCGACTGATACTGTCAAGTGAATGGCGAAACGAGTGGCGAGTGCCCCCGGTCAGCATCACCTGACCACGCAATAGATGTTTGGGAGGCAGCACTCTTGGCCGGTGCGATATTCCCGTTTAGTGGGGTAGCTGCCTTAGTACAGTGACTACTGCCTGTTGTGTTTTTGTGTAGGCAGGACTGCTCTTGAGGGTCGGTAACGCGTAGGTTTCATGACCACGGCGTTCTCCAGTAACCGATAGAAAAGCATTCCCCGGCGGCGCGATTTTCGACGGTTGAAGGGAAATGCGAACTCGTCCAGGTACGCATCCAGATGTGTAGCGGTGACCGAGCCCTGATGCGTTCCCCGCAACCAGCGCTTCAGCAAGGATGCAACCGTATGGACGCCCGGCATGACGACGTGTGCCGGAT
>JAJZNH010000857.1 GCA_021811745.1 Acidobacteriota bacterium | reverse complement strand
GAACTGCGCCGAAGGTCTGCTGCGCGCAGCGCCCAGACGACGATGTCGAGTTGGGGCGGACCGGCGGCGAGCGGTTGAAAACGGGCATCGGCGCGCAGGCAGCGGTCGAGTTCGAGCGCGGCGGCGCGGCCCTGCTGCAGGCCGCGGGCAAACTCACCGCCAGGTGTCAGCGGCAAGAGCTGCTGGGTGGCCCACAACGCCACCGCGGAGGCTCCGGCTCGCGAGCACTCCAGGCTGATCTCGCCCAGGTGAAGCTGCTTCGAAGTGAAGTACGTGTAGGGCGAGTCGTGCTTGTAAAAGCGGCCCACCGCGGAGTCGCGGAAGAGCACGCAGCCGCAGCCGTAGGGCTGCAGTCCGTGCTTGTGCGGGTCGATCGCGATGGAGTCGGCCCCGTGCAGCGCGGCATAGGCGCGCCGCGCCGGCTCGTCGAGCGCCTCGGGGATGAGCACAAAATACCCGCCATACGCGGCGTCCACGTGCACCCGGAACCCGTAGCGCCGGCGCAGCGCCAGAACTTCGTCCAGCGGGTCGACGGCCCCCAACGCCGTGGAGCCGAGCGTGACGACCACGGCACCCACGCCGCCCTTGCGCAGCTCGGCTTCGAGCGCATCGAGGTCCATGCGCCCGCGGTGATCGGCGGGGACGGAAGCATAGTCGAGCCGGAGCACGGCCGAGATGCGCTGGTGCGTATAGTGCGTCTGTTCCGAACCCACAATTCGGCTTCCGGGAGCCAATTGGCCCGCCACCCAGAGGGCTTCGAGATTGGCAAAGGTGCCGCCGGAGGTGAGATGGCCCAGAACCCCGGTCCAGCCGAACATGGCGGCGATCTGGCCCACCGCTTCGAATTCCATCTCCGAGCTGGCGCGGCCGCCGTCGCGGGCATGGTTGTTGGGATTGATGGCCATGGCGAGCGCGTAGGCGGCGCGCGCCACCGGGTGCGGCGGTTTCAGCATCTGGCCGGCGTAGAGCGGATGAAAGTAGGGGTAATTGTCGCCCAGGCGGCGGGCCGTGGCCTCCAGAACCCGGGCGATTGCGTTCTCATCGTGGAGGGAAGAGATCGCCGGAAGGGCAGCGAATTCGGCTTCAAGCTGCCGGGTGGCGTGGTCCAGAAGCGCGGGAACAGGGTCGTGCGGCATGCTGAGAATTTCACCTGGACAGGGATCAAAGGGGAGATAAGGCCAAACCTGTCAAGGAGTTCCGTTCTGGGAACCTATGGAATGAGACGAGAGAAAACTTTCCTGTATCTATATTAGACGCAAATGGTACAATTGCGTCAGCGTTAGAGCCGAACCGGGCGTGAGCAGCAACTCGCCCAACCAAGCAAGATTCTGCCAGTGGTCGCTCCGATTCATCCAGCGCAAATCAAAAGATCAGGAAACACGAAAAAAATGGAACAAGGTACTGTGAAGTGGTTCAATGACGCGAAGGGCTTCGGCTTTATCTCGCGCCAGAACGGCGAAGACGTTTTTGTGCACTACTCGGCCATCAATACAAGCGGATTCAAGAGCTTGCAGCAAGGCCAAGCCGTGCAGTTCAACGTAGTGAAGGGTCCCAAGGGCTGGCAAGCTGCGGACGTGCAGCCTCTGTAAGTCTGAATCGGCCGGATTCCGGCAGAATCGAAGCTAGACGGCAGGGCTGGGGTAATTCCCGGCCCTGTTGTGTCATGAGATCGAGCCGCAAAACGGCCTGAACATCTGCATACCTTGGTTTGCCCCATCCTGTTCTGCGGAGCCGGTAATCAGGCGCATGGCCGGTGCGCCCCGCTTCCGCAAGGCCGGTGCGAGACACGATCGCCCGATGTCCGTGCGTGTGCGCCAACCGCGCGCGCATTGAGGTATGGCCGCGATGCGGCTGGTCCCGGCGCGGGGGCAGCAATCGAATCCGGCAGCGGAGCGACCGCTGCGTGGATGCTGTGGTTGCGCGTCCCTCCGCTTTTCCTCTCTTTCCTGTCCCCTCGTCTCATCCTTTGATTCCATTCCGGCGCGAGAATCGTCCGCGTTCCGGACCACCCGCGCGATAGGAAAAGCACTCCCGAAATTGCTGATTCAACGTGGTTGTGCTTTCAGATTTTTTCTAATCCTCTGGACGAAAGAACCGCACTCCGCGTGGACCCTCCTTCATGTCCTTGGAGAGCGAAGCGTGAGGCGACAGTTCAGAGGTTGAATGGCAGATGGAGCAGGACAAGCAGAAGCTACCGCCGGACGGACGGCCTGGAGCATGACCCCCAAGGAAGCCATGGCGGTGCGAGCGTGCCGATCCTCTCACCATCCAAGTGGCGAGACCCACATGCTGCCCCTGTTTGGCGTAAAAAAAGCCGGGGGCGCGATGACCTCGAAGGGTGAAGTCGCGCCTCCCGGCTTTTGAAGTCCATCCTGTCTGGCCAGAGTTCGCTTTCGTGCCACGGAAGCTACAAAGCGGACGCAAGGACGAACAATTTCTTCTGTCTCGGTTCCCTTCCGGCTTGCGGCCATGCCGCCTTGTACGAAGGCTGGAGGTCGCAGCGTGCAATTCTTCTCGTGCCTGCTACAACGCCCACAACGGGGCATTCCCAAGAATCGCCGCGCCGGAAAAGGCGATGGGGCCGTTCCACTCCGGAACCAGAAAGCCGCTCTGCGGATGGGCGTTCGCCGCGGGCGACGCAAGATGGTGACGGCGCATGGTCTCCTGGATCTCCCGGAGCGCCTGGGCGCGTTCCTCGTCGGTGCCCTTTTCCCAGAAGAGCGCAAAGCCCTGTCCGCACACATCGCAGTGGAAATCGGCTTCGACCTGCGTACCTTTGCACAAGACCTGCATCCTCTGCCTCCCGTTGCCGGGGTCGCCCCGGCAACGCAAATTACACTAACCAACTTGAAGAACGGATGAACATCCATCCATCGCGTCAGCGAATTCGCCGTTCGGGCCAATCCGGCATCCCCCGATGGGTGCATACGGCTGGTTACCGGGGCGGATCGACGTTCCACCCGCCCCGCCTCTGCAGGGGAAACGCGTTATGCTCAAAGAGATGGCCGCATCGATGCAATGGTTGGCCGCTTTGGGAACTCTGAAGAATGAGCACGAATTCGATCGCTGTCCACCTGCCTGACGGGTCCGTTCGCGAAGTGCCGTCCGGCACAACGCCTCTGGAGATTGCCAACTCGATTTCCCCGCGGCTGGCCTCGGCCTCCGTGGTGGCGCGTATTGCTCCGGTTTCTGCCACGGCCGGCCAAAGCTCTGCCAGCCAGTCGCCGGAGAGCGAGGCCAGCATGTACGCCGCCGAGCAGAGCGGCGCGCCGCGCCTCGTCGACCTGTCGACGCCGCTCACCGAGGACACGCGGCTCGAACTGGTGACGGAGAAGGATCCCGAAGCCCTGAAGGTGGTGCGCCACTCGGCCGCGCATGTGCTGGCCACGGCGGTGCTTGAGCTGTTTCCCGAGACCAAGCTGGGCCACGGCCCGGCCACGGACTCCGGATTCTTTTACGACTTTTATCGCGAGAAGCCCTTCACGCCGGAAGATCTGGCAGCCATTGAGAAGAAGATGGCGGAGGTCGTCGCCCGCGACGAGAAGTTTGTGCACGAGTACGAGCCCCGCGAAAAGGCGCTGGCGGAGTTCGACAAAGACGGCGACTTTATGAAGACCCACTTCGTGACCCGGTTCACGGAACCCGGCGCGCAGGTGAGCTTCTACCGTAACGGCAAGTTTGTGGATTTTTGCCGCGGGCCGCACGTGCCCTCGACGGGCCGGGTGAAGGCGTTCAAGGTGACCAGCCTGGCCGGCGCCTACTGGCTGGGCGATGAGAAGAACCCGCAACTGCAGCGCATCTACGGCACCGCCTTCTTCTCGAAGAAGGATCTCGACGAGCATTTTGCGCGCCTGGAAGAGGCCGCGCGCCGCGATCATCGCGTGCTCGGCAAGCAGCTTGACCTGTTCAGCATTCAGGAGCTGGCCGGAGCGGGGCTGATCTTCTGGCATCCCCGCGGCGCCATGATTCGCAAGATCATGGAAGACTGGATGCGCGAAGAGTGCCTGCGGCGCGGCTATGAGCTTGTGTACACGCCGCACGTGGCGCGGGTGAACCTGTGGCAGACCTCCGGCCACGAAGGCTTCTACGCCGGCAACATGTTCACGCCCATGGAACTGGACGATGCGATGTATCGCATGAAGCCGATGAACTGTCCGTTCCACATCCTCATCTACAAGAACTCGCCCAAGAGCTATCGCGACCTGCCGGTGCGCTACGCCGAGCTGGGCAACGTGTACCGCTACGAGCGCTCGGGCACCATGCACGGCCTGCTGCGCGTGCGCGGCTTTACGCAGGACGATGCGCACATCTTCTGCATGCCCTCGCAGATCGAGAGCGAAGTGGCCGCCTGCATCGACTTTGCCGAGGCGGTGCTGCACACCTTCGGCTTCAGCGAGTTCAAGGTGGAGCTTTCCACCTGGGACCCCAACGACCGCGCGCACTACGCCGGTTCGAACGAGAACTGGGACCTCGCGATCCGCTCGCTCGACAATGTGCTCAAGGCGAAGGGAATTCCGTATAAGACGATCCCCGGCGAGGCCGCCTTCTACGGGCCCAAGATCGACGTCAAATTGGTGGATGTGCTGGGCCGGCTGTGGCAGCTTTCGACGGTGCAGTTCGACTTCAACCTGCCCGCTCGCTTCGAGCTTGAGTATGTGGGCGAGGACGGCGAGCGGCATCAGCCGGTGATGGTGCACCGCGCGCTGTTCGGTTCGGTGGAGCGCTTCTTCGGCGTGCTGATCGAGCACTACGCCGGCGCTTTCCCGCTGTGGCTTGCGCCGGTGCAGGTGGGGTTGGTGCCCATCAGCGAGCGCCATGCCGGATACGCGGCACAAGTGGAAGCCGCATTGAAAAATGCGGGCCTCCGTGTCGATACCGATTTGCGCAATGAGAAGATGAACGCCAAGATTCGCGACTTCGCCAATCAGAAGGTTCCTTACATCCTTGTCTTCGGCGACAAGGAAGAGGCCAACGGCGCGGTGAGCGTGCGCACCCGCGGGAAGGGCGACCAGGGCTCGATGCCGCTGGCGGAATTCATCGCCAGGTGCAATGATTTGGCCGCGAGCCAGTCGACGGAGCTGTAGCGAGATCCTCGAATCGG
>JAJZNH010000097.1 GCA_021811745.1 Acidobacteriota bacterium | reverse complement strand
GCGAAGCGCCGTGAATCACGATGTGCTGGACCGTGACATGAGGCGCGCCTGGGATTACCGGAGGCACCTCGGTTTTCACCTGTGCGTGGACCAGTCTCGAGCCAAGCAGCGCCAGGGCCGCGAGAGCGGCAAAAGTGGCGAGATTCCTGCGTAACGTCATTGTTCTGTCCTCCATTCAACCTCGTAGCGTTTGCGTCTCCTGGGCCGGAAGACATTCCTCCGGGCCCGGAGGGGGAAAGAACCGGGGCAGAAAGCGCGGGACTCCGCCCGGAAAAAACAGGCGAACCCGGTTGTAAGCCTTTACCGTGCCGTATACCGCAATTCCGGCTTGGGAGTAAATCGATTCTCTTCCACAGAATAGAGCCCATGGTAGCTCCAGGGATTATCGAATGGAAAGTGCTTTTTGCCGGTAAAACAGATTTCACAACCGCGCACCGCGCCGGTCGCCCAGTCGGTACGATTCGGCCGAGGCGTGGAAGTCATTGATCGGCCAGTCCAGACACGGCCAAATCTCACATCGGCCCCGGCATGACAGCTCGCTTCGCCCTACAAATAAATCGCTTTACACGGGTATGGAGTACGCGCTAATCTGGCTGGCCAGGAAACGTTTCCATCCAATTTCATCACTGAAATTTCGGGTTTGTTCCAGGAGAGGTCCAGTGGCCGTGAAGAAGATGCGAATTACACAACTTGCCTGTGCGGTTTTGTGCCTGCCGTTTGTTGCCGCGACCGGTCAGACCACACAGCCGGTCGTCCCAAAACGGATTGCGGTCGACATCAACACGCAGCAGATCAGTCGACCAACATCCAAATACGAATTCGGTATGTTCATCGAGCAACTCGGGCCGCTGGTCTATCGCAGCCTGTGGTCCGAGATGCTGGACGATCGCAAATTCTACTTCCCGATCACGGTCGCGAAGCCGAAGCCCGCCGGGCCGCCCCATCGCGGGGGATTCCGCGGGGCGGGTTTGCGCAAATGGCGTCCCGTGGGGCCGGAGGGGGTGGTCACGATGGACACGAAGGCTCCTTTCGTCGGCGCGCACAGTCCTCGCATCGCACTGAACGCTTCCACTCCGCACGGTATTCAGCAGACGGGGCTGTCCCTCGTCAAGGGCAAGCGGTACATCGGCCACATCTGGCTTCGGGGAACGCCGGGCAGCACGGTGAAGGTAGCGCTGGTCTGGGGCTCCGCCGCCGGCGAGAGCGAGACCGCTGCCTTCCATCTGACGGCAGATACTTATAAGAGTTTTCCCTTCCATTTCACCGCCGGCGCAGACACGAGCAAAGCGACCTTTGCCATCACCGGTACGGGGATGGGGGATTTCCATGTGGGCACAGCCTCGATGATGCCGGCCGATAACATCGACGGCTTTCGTCCGGATACCATTGCCCTGCTGCGCCAGCTGCACTCCGGCTTCTGGAGACTGCCTGGCGGCAATTTCCTGTCCGACTGGAGCTGGTACGACGGGATCGGTCCCCGCGACAAGCGTCCGCCCACATTCGACTATGCGTGGAATGCGATGCAGTCCAACGACGTGGGTCTGGATGAGTTTATGACGCTGTGCAAGCTGATCGGCGTTGAACCCTACATTACCGTCAATGCCGGTTTTGGCGATGCGCATTCGGCAGCCGAGGAGGTGGAGTACATGAATGGCTCCATCCACACGCGGCTGGGAGCGGAACGCGCGCGCAACGGCCATCCGGCACCGTACGACGTGAAGTACTGGGACATCGGCAACGAACCCTATGGATCGTGGCAGCTCGGCCGTACGGACCTGAAGTATTACGTCCTCAAGCACAACGAATTTGCCGCGGCGATGCGCAAAGCCGATCCCTCCATCATTCTTCTGGCTTCCGGCAACATGCCCGAGCCGATGGATCTGACGGGCGAGATGCGCGCTAAGGACGTGGATAACATGCGCGCTGTCGAAGGCACGCCGGAAGACTGGACGGGCGGGGAAATCCAACACTGCTGGGGCAACTTCTCCGGTATCACCCAGCACTGGTATGCACAGGCGGGCCAGCACTTCGACATCCAGAAGGCGAAGCATCTGCCACTCAACGCTCCGACCGCCGACGGCTATGTGAAGGTGCACCAGACGACGCTGCAATACGCGCGTTACCCAGCCAACATCGTCCACCTGCAGGCTCAGGCGTGGCATCGGTACGAGCAGCGCTTTCCGGAGATGAAGAAGAAGCACATCTTCCTTTCGATCGACGAATACGCGTACTTCGGCGGGAGCTTTATCGCGGGCCCGGATCTCAAGCTTGCCCTGGCCTACGGCATGATCCTGAACGAAATGCTTCGCCACACGTCTTTCCTGCGGATGTCGGCGCACACCATGGGAGTCTCGACAATGGACTACACTCCCACGGCAGCCGTCTTCAACACCACGGGACTCGTGTACAAGCTCTACGGCGATCACATCGTTCCCGGATCGATACCGGTCGCGATCTCCGGCAACTCGCCGCAGCCGGCGCCCCAGTATCCAGTTGGAGGCGATCAGCCAAAGACCAACTCCGGCAGTCCGACGTATCCGCTGGATATGTTTGCGGCGCTGACGCCGGACCGCAAGTTCCTGAACATCGCGGTTGTGAACGCGACCGGTAAGGAACAGCAGTTCAACCTGAATGTTGCGGGGATGCGGGTCGACGGGCCTTCAACGCTGTGGCAACTCACGGGGAAGGATCTGCAGTCCGCCGATCGTGTCGGGCAGGCGCCGCAGGTGACAATCCACCAGATCGCAATCGGCAACGATCCGCATACCATCTCGGTGGCTCCGATCAGCGTCGATATCTATCGGTTCCCGGTGACGCAAACGGCACAGTAAACAGGGAGAGCCTGCGGCCGGTCACCCGGCTGTAGGCTCCCCATAGACCAAATCAGCCAGCGGCGTTTGCACTCCGACGCCGCTGGCAGCCAATTGTCTGCGTGACATTCTGACGCCGATCTTCCCCCGGGAGAAAGAAGGGATCGTTATGCGGCAGTACCAATTCCTCATTCTGGCCGCCGCGGCCTCGTTCACTGCGCTGGCCGCCGGAGCGCAAACGGCGCAATCTTGCGCGGACCTCAAAAATCTGAAGCTGAGCGGCGTGGAGATTACCAGCGCGCTCGCCATGCAGGCCGGAGCGCCGGTTCCGGCATCGTTTCCGCGCTACACCGGAAGTCTGCCCGCGCACTGTCTTGTCCAGGGGGTCATCGACCCCCGCAAAGGAGTTGACGGCGTGGAATATGGGATCGGCTTTGCGGTCGCCCTCCCTCTGAAAAGCGCCTGGAACGGCGACATGATGATGCAGGGTGGCGGTGGCGGCGATGGAATACTGTTCTATCCCGCCGGGGCGTCCTACGCGGGGAAGAGGCCCGCGCTCAACCGTGGGTTTGCGGTGGTGAGCACGGACAGCGGGCATAAGTCGAAGCACGGGATGTTCGACTTCTCCTTCATGAAGGATCAGCTCGCGTATCTGAATTTCGCCTACCGCGCCAATGCCGAGGTCGCCGCGGTAGCCAAGCGGATCGTCACCACCTACTACACGAAGCCCGCGGCGTATTCCTACTTCGTTGGCTGCTCCACAGGCGGACGTGAAGCGATGATTCTGTCGCAGCGCTATCCGACCGTCTTCAACGGCATCGTGGCGGGCGATCCGGCCATGCGTACGGGGCTTTCCAATCTGGCCATCGGTCAGTGGATTCCCGTGGCGTATAACCAGGCATCTCCGAAGAACGCCGCCGGCAAGCCGGAGATTTCGAAATTCCTCACCGATGCGCAGCGCAAGCTTTTTATGCAGGCACTGCTGAAGAAATGCGATGCCCTCGACGGAATCGCGGACGGAATGATCTTCAACCCCATGGCCTGCCACTTCGATCCTTCGGTGCTGGCGTGCAAGCCGGGGCAAACCACCGGCTGCATCGCGCCCAACAAGATAGCCGCGATCAAGAAGCCCCTCTCCGGCCCGAAAAACTCGTATGGCACGCAGGTCTATCCCGGGTTCCTGTATGACACCGGCATTACCATGAAAGGCTTTGTGCCTGGCCTGCTCAACATGGGAGAGGGCGGCATCTTCGGCCCCTACACTACCGCGACAACGATCGACGTCGACAAGCTGGCGCTGCATGCGTCAGACCCGCTGGTTGAACCAGCCTCCACCAATCTCACCACTTTCTCTCAGGATGGCGGCAAGCTCATCTTCTTCCATGGCGACAGCGATCCCTGGTTTTCGCCACTCGACACGCTTGGCTATTACAAATCGATGGCGGCGGCGAATGGCGGCCTGCAGCAGGTAGAAAACTGGAGCCGTCTATTTCTGGTGCCCGGCATGGCGCACTGCGGCGGCGGGCCTTCTCTCGACCAGTTCGATATGCTCACTGCCATCGTGAACTGGGTGCAGAAAGGCAAGGCGCCGACGGCGGTCATCGCAACCGGCCACGCGTTTCCGGGCCGGAGCCGCCCACTTTGCGCTTACCCAAAGCACGCTCAGTACCTGGGCCATGGAAACCCCCAGGACGCGAAGAATTTTAGCTGCCAGGATTAACCCTTCCGGTACTACTCTGCCGGCGGCGCAGAACAGGGCGCCGCCCTCTGATCCCTTGTCGAATCTCAGGAGGCCCGACTCGATGATTTCCAGACGCAAGCTTGTTGTTTCCGCTGTGGTGAGCCTGCTGGCTATGCCGGGCTGCTGCTTATTCGCCCAAACTGCTCCGAAAACGAAGCAGGCAAAGACACCTTCCCTGGACAGCGCGATTTTTGGCGGCAGCACCGCCGCCCCCAAAACGCTCCCCTTCGTCAGCTCGATCTTCGGTGACGACATGGTTCTTCAGCGCGGCAAGCCAGACACCATCTGGGGCTGGTCCAAACCGGGCGATACCGTGCATGTCCAGATCGCGGGCCACAGCGCGAGCGCGGTGGCGGCATCCGACCGCCGCTGGCAGGTAAAGATTCAGCCGCCGCCGACCGGTGGCCCATACACCATGAAAGTGACGGACGGCGAGCAGACCGCGGAGTTCCACAACGTGATGGTCGGCGATGTGTGGATCTGCGGCGGCCAGTCGAACATGGAGGTGCCGCTGCGTTTTTCGGATAACTCGGCGGCGGTGGTGAAGAAGGCG
>JAJZNH010000818.1:3374-5109 GCA_021811745.1 Acidobacteriota bacterium | reverse complement strand
CGCGTCTATCGCAACTTCGACATGACCGTGGATGTGGGGCAGATTCGCGCCATCGAGATCTATGTGGCAGGAGAAGCCAGAAGCCCGGGCGCATATACCGTGAGTTCGCTGAGCACGCTGGTGGATGCGCTGTTCGCCAGCGGCGGACCCTCGGCAGAGGGCTCAATGCGCAACATCGAACTGCGGCGGGGCAACGCGGTCGTCACGGATTTCGACCTCTATGATTTGCTAATTCGCGGGGACAAGTCGAAGGATGCGAAGCTGATGCCGGGGGATGTAATTTTCATTTCCCCGGTGGGGCCGCAGGTGGCTGCCACCGGAAGCGTGCGCAATCCCGCCATCTATGAACTCAAAAAGGGTGAATCTCTTTCCGATCTTCTTGCGGATGCCGGGGGCGTTTCGGCGGTTGCCGCGGAGGCGCGCGTCTCCATCAATCGCATTGCAAATCATCGCGACCAGCGCGCCTTGGATGTCGCTTATGACCAAAGCGGGTTGGCAACACCGCTGGCCAATGGCGACGTAGTTCGTGTTTATTCGATTGTGCCCATGTATCAGAAGACGGTCATTCTCAGGGGCAACACGGCCAATCCGGGACGTTTTGCCTGGCATCCCGGCATGCGCATCAGCGATCTGATTCCTGACAAAGATTCTCTGATTACGAGGAATTACTGGTGGAAGCGGGCGCAGCTCGGTCTGCCCGTTCCCGAGTTTGAGCCGGCGATGGGCCTCGGGTATATGCGCCAGCCTTTCGACAACCATGCGATCTCGTTAACGATTCCTCCTCCTGAGGTTTCGAGCGGAACTAGCCAGTTTGGTTTGCGCCAGAACCAGCGCGGTACCGAAGAGAACCTGAACCCAGTTCAGCAGAACGAATATGGAATGCAGCAGTACCCGTACGGAGCGCCTCAGGGCCAATCCGGCATGCAGCAAAACCAATACGGTGCGCCACAAGGCCAGTATGGGTACCAACAAAGCCAGTATGGGTACCAACAAAACTTAAGCGCACAACAACGCGCAGGCAGCGCTTCTCTGGCCGCCGAACAGAATAACCTTTCCAGCCAATATTTTCCTGGGGCGCAGCGAACCGAGGTCGGTCTTCTTGCGCCTGAAATCGATTGGGACTATGCCGTGATAGAGCGGCTCGATCCGGCCACGCTGAAGACCAAGCTGATTCCATTTGATCTGGGCAAGCTGGTGCTGCAACATGATGCTTCGCAGGACCTTGCGCTGCAGCCCGGGGATGTGGTCACCATCTTCTCGCAGGCCGACATTCGCGTGCCGGTTTCGCAGCAAACCAAACTGGTCCGCCTGGAGGGGGAGTTTGTCCATGCCGGCGTTTATTCGGTCCAGCCTGGCGAAACCCTGCGCCATCTGGTGGAGCGGGCGGGGGGATTCACACCGAACGCCTATCTTTACGGCTCGGAATTTACGCGGGAGTCGACGCGCGCTCTCCAGCAGGCCAGGATCGATGAATATGTGCGGGATCTCTCAATGCGCATGGAGCGCAGCACATTGAACGTCGCGGCGGCATCCGCGGGTTCGCCGCAGGTGCTGGCCAGCGGCAGCGCGGCGCAGAGCAGCGAGCAGGAGGTTCTGGCGAGCCTGCGGCGGATTCGCGCTACTGGCAGGATCGTGTTGGACTTGAAGCCTGACAGCAATGGTGTGGCCAGCCTGCCAGACATTCCTCTGGAAAATGGAGATCGATTTATCGTTCCGCATATTCCGGTTACCGTGA
>JAJZNH010000818.1:0-3364 GCA_021811745.1 Acidobacteriota bacterium | reverse complement strand
GTATTTGAAGCTTGCCGGCGGAGCAACGAAAAGCGCGGACCAGAAGCATGAATTCATCATTCGGGCTGATGGGGAGGTTGTGAGCCGCAACACAGAGGAGAGCATCTGGGGTAATTCGTTCAACAACCTGCACATCAATCCGGGAGACACGATTGTGATTCCCGAGAAGACGTTCAAGCCGTCCGCAATGGTCGGCGTGATGAACTGGTCGCAGGTGTTCTCGCAGTTCGCCCTGGGCGCAGCCATGGTAGGTGTGCTTCCTTAGCAGGTGCGGATGTTCCGGCTTTGCACAGGGCTATCCGGGCATCCGCAGGCGTGCTCTGGCGCAAGGCCACAGCGGCGATAAGATCGCAAGAGCGGATCGCGGAGGACTCGTGGGTCTCTTTGCCGGTACGCGCCATCAAGCCGCCGGTTAAACCGGAAGACGGCGCCGTCATCTACTCTTGCCAGAGATTGAACCTGGAACGGGAATTCTTCACTCTCTCTGGCTGTGCACAAGCCGCTTGACATCACCCGCACTCGGCAAGTACTTGCATGGCCGGTATGAGATTTGCAACAATAACTCACCGGCGCTCGCGATTTCCCTTGTTCCTTCGCGACGTGAGGTATTCGGCCCCGAACAGGTCTTTCAGACACAGACACTCCCAGGTTTTGGAAGGTGACGTCCGCGAGCGTAGCGTGACGGGTTCATTGAGCACTTTCCTCTCCGCCCGCGGTGAGTACCAGGGGCAACTGGCCCAGGCATAGACAAAATCTGCATTATGCGCTCCCTCAGCGTTCCGGGCGGGTTTGAAGCGCGGGCTATTGGTGAATCCACTGTTCAGTTAGGGTCTCTGGCGTTTTTGCAATGGGTGCAGACCGAAGGGAATGCAGTGAGCTGGCATTCGCCACGCTCTACCGCAGCGGTGTCCCTTGTCTCATGCCGGAATATTCGCGGCCATTGTGAAAATGCCTCAATCCAAATGAAAAGGGTTGGCCGCCATGAATCTTCCTCTTCACCGTTTCGCCGCCGCCATCGCGGGCTTTCTGTGCCTCAATGTTTCTCTGGCGGCACAAAGCGCAGGATTACCGCGGATGAACGCTCTTCCGTCCCGCTCACATGTGCAGGTTCCTGTGAGCAGATCCTCGCTTCCGCTTCCCCAGGAAACCGTGGTGATTCCCGGGCCGTTGCGTCCCTTCCTTCGCATGGCCGGAATAAGCCAGCAGATATCGCCCGATCAGGTGATGCCCATGTTGGCGCGCAATATCTTTCTTTGGGGTTACGACAGCAGGGGACAGACGGAGTATCTCCGGTTGCTCATTCGCTATGTATACGTTGCAAGGGAACTTCAGTACCTGGCGGGCGACGGCGGTGTCATTCACGTCACGGGTTGCAGGGATGCGATTCGGCTGATTCAGGTTCTAGGCTACGAGTTTCATCATCCCTGCGGGCAGAAGGATGCTTATCTGATAACGGCCAATGCGGAGCGGGCATTCATAACAGCCGATTCGGGCTTTCCACTGACAAAGCTGGAAGAAGCACTGCGGCACGGTACGGTCTTCACCTACCCGTATTCGCCTACGCGAGTTTCAATCCTCCCCTCTGAGCGCAAATGGGTGACAATCAGCGCATGGAGCAGAAAGGTGGGAGACAGTCTTCTGGATATACTCCTGTATGACCGCGCGGTAGATCGTCTTTATTCGGCGTTGGCCAGGATGGATCCCCAGACAGAACGCGTGCTTGCCGGGTCACTTGGACTCAAGGCGCTGCTTCCGTTTGGGCCGCTGCTGGACTTTTACGGGAGCCAGATATGCATTCGCTCCGGTGCTGTCGCCGTGCCGGGCGGGGCGGGAGCCGAACAAAGCTGGCGCCGGCTGGTGGGAGCCAACCCGAGAGCGCCGGCATCGTTCATCAGGCATCTGCTCGCAAAGGATCAGGGCTGGTTAGTGGCGGATTTCGATGCTCTGTCACGGGTAAGTCCCAGCCAGCAAATCCGCCTGACGCAAGGGTCTCGCCTCAAGCATATCTATGAGGCCTACCGTTCTTCCGCCACTTTCGGTTCCGCGGCAACGGGCGTATTCCCCAGGAATGTGGAATTGGTGTTGCTCTTCACCCGTGTCCGCTGGACGGAGGACGGCAAGCCTTGGGTCCCGGGTAATCTTGCCGTTTGGAAGGGAATTCTGCGGCAGGAGCCCCAGTCGGAGGGAATCCGCGATTGGGAAAGGCGAACGCGCAAGTGGAACAGTCCTGAGCGGCTGCTCGAGGCAATGGCGTCCTCATCCCAGATCGATCTAGGGAACAGCCCATTGCAGCTTTATCTGATGCTGAGCGCGATCGATCGCGCAAGGCCGCCGGAGCAGCGCCTGGCCGGAACAACGGTGCAACTGCTCGCCGCCAAATTTCCTCAGTTTTATAGCTGGTACACCATCTTTGCCGAATTTCCGGCTTTGGATGATGACTCCATCGCTCGCTTCATCGGGACTGCGGACCATGTCAACGCGATCTCAAATCAGCCGCTGCGAGTGAATGCCATGGGATCGTTTCAGGCAGAGATTGGACTGTGGCAGATCTTCGCACGGCAAGGGCAGATCCCCCGAAATGCGCAGAACGCTTCCTGGCAGGATATGCTTGCCCCGTTCAATGAAGTAGCATCTTCCACGCAGCTCTTTGCCGCCGCTCGGAGCTCGCTGCAGTCGATGCTGCTCGCGGCTACGGGCAGCAGCGTGCTTTCCGAGGATCGGGTCGTCGATTTGCTTGCCGGTCCCGGACAAAGCAGCGCGGTAGGCCGACGGGTGCATGAGCAACTGGCCCAACGGATTCGTGTAGTGATGAATGACCAGCAGCTTGTTCCGCTGGATTCGCTCTTCGGACTCTACGATGGCCTGGAGGCGATGGCGCGCGGAGCGCGCTTGAAAGATCAAATGCTACAGTTCGCGGCAGATCTGCGCGAATTTGAAATGCCGCGTCCTATCTTCACTGGGAATGAAAGAGCGAGCTGGTCGCCGGTGATTTACAGATCCCGCCATGCGGAGTTGAGGGTACGAACCAGCCTGACCAAAGTCATCAGCGCGCCGGCATCGCCCGCTCAGCTTGAAGCTGCTCGCGCGCGGCTGGCGCCTTTCCTGCGGGACACGCTGGTCGGCTTGAATTACGCCTACTATGAACCGCCCGGCGCGCAGGTTCTGGAGAACAATCCGCTCTTCGTCCGTTCCCAGGACTTCTCCGCCTGGTATAACGAGCTCATCATGAAGGCCGAGCTGGCCGATTACAGTCCGGTCCGCGGCTGCATGGTCATCCGTCCCAATGGCTACGGCATCTGGGAGCGGATCCAGCGGGCGCTGGACGACATGTTCAAGGCGACCGGCCACCAGAACGCCTACTTCC
>JAJZNH010000859.1 GCA_021811745.1 Acidobacteriota bacterium | reverse complement strand
AATCCACGCGGCGCATGGATACTTGCTGCATCAGTTTCTCTCGCCACTGAGCAATCATCGGGAAGATCGCTATGGCGGCAGCTTCGAGAATCGCACCCGGATCGTGCGCGAGGTGGCTGCGGCGATTCGAAGCGTGTGGCCGGAAAAATATCCCTTGTTCCTTCGCGTCTCCGCGACCGACTGGGTCGAGGGTGGATGGCGGATCGAAGACACCGTGGCTCTGGCCAGTCAGGTGAAGCCGCTCGGAGTGGACCTGATCGATTGCTCCTCGGGCGGCGCGGTCCCGTGGGCTTCGATCCCGGCTGCGCCCGGCTTTCAGGTGCCCTTTGCCGAGCAGGTGCGGCGGGAGGCGGGAATCCTGACCGGTGCTGTAGGGCTGATCACGACGGCGGAACAGGCGGAGCAAATTCTAGAGAAAGACCAGGCCGACCTGATTCTGATTGCCCGTGCTGCACTGCGCGATCCTCACTGGCCAATGCAGGCGGCCGTGCAACTGCACCAACCTGTGCCTGTTCCCCGGCAATATGCGCGGGCTTACTAGGGCGCACCCGGTGAGCGCAGAAATCTTCAGCTTGGTTGAAACAAAAGCCACGAATGGATGAGTTGCTTCGTAGGGTCGTGCAGCCTACGCTGGAATTGAGAGTCCGGCTCCCAGCCGGGCCCCAGGAGAGAGCGTACATGGAGCCGTTTCCTCACCACGTATTCGTCTGCACACAGGGAAAGCCCGAAGGAGTTGCGTCGTGTCCCAACAGCGGTTCTCCGCGGGTTTTGCAGGCTCTGGAGCGAGAACTCAATTCCCATGGACTGGATCAAGCGGTCCAGGTGACCGCCTGCGGTTGCCTCGGCTTGTGCGAGAACGGACTGGTCATGATCGTCTATCCCGATGGAATCTGGTATCGCAGGGTAAAAGAAGAGGACGTTCCGGAAATCGTTGGCTCCCATTTTCGGGATGGCAAGGTCGTGTCGCGCCTGGAGTGGAACGATTTGCCGGTCATGAAAGCGGAAATCATAGAGAGTCGCAATCGCTATCGGGCTGTGGTGCAAGCCACAGACGAAGCCGGGACCCTTCCGGACGATCTCAACGAGATGGTCTGCTCCTTCATGCCGAGCCGAGCGGTGCTGACGGCGCTTGAGTTAGACGTATTCACCGCTGTGGCGAGCGGCGCTTCCGCGGAGCAGGTGGCAAAGAAAATTCAGGCCGATCCCCGGGCCACCGAGATGCTGCTGCATGCGCTGGTCAGCCTGAAGCTGCTCGACAAGAAAGAGGACAGGTTCTTCAACACTTCCGCGACGGCCCGTTTCTTCTGCGAGGGTTCGCGCGACAATGCTCGTGCTGGTCTGATGCACACGGCGCATTTGTGGCGCCGCTGGAATTCGCTGACGGAATGCGTGCGGGCCGGGACATCAGTCGAGACTGGCAGCCACGAAGACAGCCGGATGGACGATTTCATTGCCGCCATGGACCGAAATGCTCGGGAGCGGGCCGATGCCGTAGTCATGGCGGTTGGAACGAAAGGCATCGGGCGCATGCTGGATCTGGGTGGAGGATCCGGGGCCTATTCCATCGCGTTCGCGCGGGCAATTCCTGGACTGAGGTCGGAAATTCTGGACAGGAGTGGCGTCGTTTCTCTCACGCGGGAATACATCCGGAAGGCCGGGCTTGCGGACCGTATCGCCACGCGGGTAGGCGACATGCTGCGCGACCCGCTGGGCGAGAATTACGACCTCATTCTGGCTTCCCAGATCTGTCACATGTTTTCTCCGGAAGAAAACCGTGGTCTTTTCCGCCGGGCCTGCCAGGCACTTGGGCCGAAAGGAAAGTTCGTCGTGCAGGACTTTATACTGGAGCCGGACAAGACCGCCCCCCGGTTTGCCGCGCTGTTCTCTCTGAATATGCTGGTAGGCACGCGAGCTGGCAGCAGCTACAGTGAACCGGAATATGAGAGTTGGCTGCGAGACGCGGGCTTCTCGGATGTGCGGCGGGTGCGCTTGCCCGGGCCTGTCGGGCTGATGATCGCCGCCGTCCGCGCGTAATACGTTCCATCGAGAGATGTCGCTGATCACCGAATTTCTTTCACTTCATCAGCATCGGGTCTGCTGGCCGTCGAGGGAGGATTTTGGGGGCTGGCAGACGCGTCTGGAGTCCTACTTTCCGCACAAGTGTTCAAGTTAGTTGTATAAATTATGTTGCATGAGGTCCCGCATCGCGGCATTTTCGGCGTTAGTATGCGATTGCCGCGGCGCAGCAGGGATTTTTCACCTCGAAACAGGCCAAGGCCGCCGGATTTTCTGGAAATACTTACCCCTATCACGTCCAGGCAGGAAACTGGGTGCGCGAGTACTGCGGCATCTACCGGTTGATCTTGATCCCCACAGCGAAGCATCCGGAGCTGGTGCTGTGGCAGTTATGGTCGAGCGACCGCGAGGGCCGGGTCGAGGGAGTCTACAGTCACCAAACCGCTCTGGCCCTCCATGAGTTTTCTGACTTGAACCCGGCGAAGCTGCACATGACGGTGCCCGCACACTTTCGCCGGAGCAGCCGGACACCCGGCGTTCTGACGCTGCATTTCGCCGACCTGCCTGACAACGATATCGTCCTCGCGCGGGGATGCAGGGTCACGAGTCCGCTACGAACGGTTCTCGATCTCGCCGCCGCCGATACAATGCTGCGCAGTGTCCTCGGCCATGCGCTTCTCCAGATGATGGAGCGGGAGAGGATCACGCGCGACGACGACCTCAAACGGACGAACATTCCCGCAGAATCGCGGCAACAGTTTGAGCAGCTTCTGCGCCTGACAGCCGCGGGATGAACGGGGGGCGTGCATCCGCTTCGCCGGAACATGTGTGCTGCGTCGTCCCACAACCGCATGGGCGGAGGATGGGGCAACCGGATTGTTTCCCGCGCCATGATTTCCGATTTGCGATGATGGTGATAGCGTTACTGAAACCATGACCCTCGCTCTGTCCATTTCGCCCCACGGCCGCCTGCATGTGGAAACGGCAGCCGACGAGGAAGGCGCAGTTGCCGGCGAAGCTGTCGCCACACGAATCGAGCGGGCCTTCGCTGAGAGCACGGCGCAGGGATTGTTGCACCTGGCGACGGTGGAGCTGGAGACGAATCTGCCCGCGGCGTTTTCCTTTGCCCGCGATTGGGGCCGCGCGTATCTGACACAACTGTGTCATTGCCCGGAGATCGGGAGCGAGGAACGCTCCTGGTCTGTTCCTGTTCCGCCGGTTGAGGAACGGACTGCAATGGCCCTGACTGCGCCGCCGATGCGAGGCGCGGAGTACTTGAATGCGGAGGTGCTCGAAGTCTGGTGGCTGGAACTGGATCGGCTGGTGCAGGCAGAGGTGGAGGCCTGCGGGAAAAACGTCCAGCAGTTTTTAGAGAAACGGAATCCGTTGTGGCGGAGGGTGGGGCGGGTGACGTTTCATCTGGCGGAGAACAAGCGCGATCCGGAGTTTCCTTTTGCCTTTCTGGCGACCTATAGCAGCCGCCTTTCCGCGCATGGAAAGCCGCAGCATCTGCCGCTGGAGCGGGCCTTGCGAGAGTATGGCGCCGCCAAAAATCATGCCGCGCTTTTGTCGCTGCTGCAGCCCATCCAACAGGCCGCGGAACGGGTCCCATGGGTCAAGGATCTGACCGAATCCGGGGAGATGTATCAGCCATTGGCCTGGGGGCCGCAGGACGCGTATCGCTTTCTTCAGGACGTTCCCAACCTGGAGGCAAGCGGGCTGATGGTCCGCGTGCCGGACTGGTGGAAGGCGGCGAAGCCGCCGCGTCCGGTGGTCAATGTGAAGATCGGCGGGAGCACCCAGACAAAATTGGGCGTGGACGCGCTGCTCGACTTCTCCGTGAACGTGACGCTGGACGGGGAGGCGCTGAACGAGCGGGAATTGCAGGCGATCCTGGCCTCATCCGGCGGCCTGGTTTCGCTGAAGGGCAAGTGGGTGGAGTTGGACAGCAAGAAGCTTGCGGAAGCGTTGGACCACTGGAAGAAGATTGAGCGCGAGACAGAAGACGGCGGCATCTCGTTCTTTGAGGGGATGCGGCTGCTGGCCGGCGCGAATCTCCAGGGAGACGCGGCAATCATGGTGCCGGAAGCGGACAGGGAATGGGTCGGCATCTCCGCCGGAGTGGGACTGGACGCCATCCTCGGCGAACTGCGTCAGCCGCGGGACCGGGAAGGGAATACGCCGCCGGACTTGAAAGCCACGCTTCGGCCCTATCAGCAGACCGGCGTTCACTGGCTTCGATTTGTGACCCGCCTGGGGTTGGGCGCTTGCCTGGCCGACGACATGGGACTGGGAAAGACCATTCAGGTGATCGCGCTGCTGCTGCATTTGAAAGCGGAGCAGACATCCCACATCTCCCCGCAAAAAGCGCGGGTAGATATGGGGCACCCGGCAGGTCCCTCCACTTCGTCCGCCGCGACGGACTGCGGTCGGGATGACAAATCTTTCGCGCGAGATGACAAATCTATGGATGAGACCACTTCGAGTCTGCTGGTGGTCCCGGCCTCGCTGATTGCCAACTGGAAAGCGGAGTTGTCGCGCTTCGCTCCATCCTTGTCCTTCTATATCGCGCATCCGTCGGAGCCGGGGATCGATCTGCAAGATTCCGCAGCCGTGTCCGGTCACGACCTGGTCATCACCACCTACACCATGCTTTGCCGGCTGGATTGGCTGCGCCAGCGGGAGTGGAAGCTGGCGATCCTCGATGAGGCGCAGGCCATCAAGAATTCCGGCATCCGGCAGACGCGGGCGGCGAAGGAGCTGCGCGCGGAAGGTCGTATCGCTCTGACCGGAACGCCGATTGAAAACCGGCTCTCCGATCTGTGGTCGCTGTTCGATTTCCTCAATCCTGGATTGCTGGGCAACGCGAAAGCATTTGCCGGGTTTGTCAAGCAGAGGGAAGCGGGCCAGAAAAATTCATATGGCCCGTTGCGCGCGCTGGTGCGGCCCTACATTCTGCGCCGCCTGAAGACGGACCGCAAGGTGATTGCCGATCTGCCGGAGAAAACCGAGGTCCGCGCATTTTGCGGGCTGACAAAATATCAGATCGCGCTGTACGAGCAGGCGGTCCGCGAGTTGCAACAGAGAATCGAGAAGGTCGATGGA
>JAJZNH010000688.1 GCA_021811745.1 Acidobacteriota bacterium | reverse complement strand
GGATCGCGCCTTCCATCTCCAGATCATGAACTTGTCGAGAAATAAGATTCTGCTGCGCCTGGCCGAGGGCTACCGCGTCCTGGGCATGGCCGTTCGCGCCTCGCGCGACCCGCACATCGTGTATGAGGAACATCTGCGCATCGTCGAAGCGATCGACCACAACTTCCCCGATGAGGCGGAACGGCTGGCGCGCCAGCATGTGGAGGGCGCAAGGATCATGGTTGAGCAGCAGGCGGCAAAGCATGACTTCACTCCCAAGTGGGTAGTGGACTCCGAGGCATAGGCGCGGCAGCGTCGAGAGGTGGTTTCTGGAATGACGGTTTCCGATAAGGCATCGCACAGGATTTATCTGAACGGCGAATGGGTTACGACCGGCCGCGAGCTTGAAGTCGTGAATCCGGCTGACGGGCGCGCGTTTGCGAGTGTGCCCACAGTGGACCGCGAGCAGGTGCAAGCGGCACTGCGCGCGGCACAGGCTGCTTTTGCAGGCTGGCGCGCGCTCACGGCGAAAGAGCGGGGCGCTCTGCTGGTGCGCGTGGCCGATGAGCTGAAACGGCGCCAGGACGAGATCGCGCGCACCATCACTCTTGAAAACGGCAAGCCACTGGCGCAGAGCCGGGGCGAGGTCGCCATGGCCGAGGACCATCTGCGCTGGTTTGCCGAAGAGGGACGCCGCGCCTATGGCCGCTGGATCCCGCACCAGGATCCGCGTAAACGCAATCTGGTGGTCAAGTCGCCTATCGGGACGGTGGCGGCGATTGCTCCGTGGAATTTCCCGCTGGTGCTTGCCGTGCGCAAGGTGGCTCCTGCGCTGGCGGCTGGCTGTCCGGTGATCTTGAAACCTGCTTCCAAGACTCCGCTCTCGTCCGTAGCGCTGGCCGAATGCATGGAAGCTGCCGGCATTCCCGCCGGAGTTTTTCAGATCGTCATCGGCAATGCGGGCATGATCGCGGGCGAGTTCCTCACCAATCCTATCTGCCGCAAGATCACCTTCACGGGTTCTACTGAAGTGGGGCAGGCGCTGATTCGCGGCGCCGCTGAGGCGGTCAAGCCGCTTTCACTGGAGCTGGGAGGGCATGCGCCGCTTCTCATTTTTGACGACTGCGATCTGGATACGGCGGTGCGCGAGACCATCATCGCGAAGTTTCGCAATACCGGCCAGTCATGCATCGCAGCCAATCGCATTTACGTGCAGAAGACGATTTACGACAAGTTCCTCGCGCGCTTTGTGGACGCGGCGAAGGCGCTCAAGGTTGGGAACGGCCTCGAAGCGGGCGTGGACATCGGCCCAGTGATCGGCGAAGAGGCGCTGGCCGGCGCGCTGCGCCAGGTTGACGATGCCGTCAGCCGTGGAGCGAAGGTTTGCTGCGGAGGCCGGCGGCTGGAGCATAACGGCGGCTTCTTTCTGGAGCCGACAGTTTTGGACGGCGTTGAAGAAGCCGCGCTGTGCATGCGTGAAGAGACCTTTGCACCGATGGCTCCGGTTTGCTCCTTTGAAACAGAGGAAGAGGCGATTGTCCGCGCCAATGAATCCCCATTTGGCCTGAGCGCCTACGTAATGACGCGCGACTACGGCCGTATCTTCCGTTGCGCCGAGAAACTTGAGGCGGGCACCATCGGTGTGAATGACGGCGCGCCCACCACCAGCCAGGTTCCCTTTGGCGGAGTCAAGCACAGCGGCTGGGGCAGGGAATTAGGAAGTGAAGGGCTCGACGCCTTTCTTGAAACCAAACATGTATCCCTCGGCGGCCTATAGAGCCGCCCGGGATAATCGCTGAGAAAGGGAGAAGTATGATTCATTTTCTTGTGCATGACAGCAAGGACGATGTCGGCGTCGCGGTGGTCGATATCGAATCCGGGACACAGTGCTCGGGCAAGATCCTGTCCGATAACAAACCGCTTACCGCTAAGGCGACTGAGTCGATCCCGCTCGGTCACAAACTTGCGCTTCGTGATTTTGCCGTGGGAGATACGGTTACCAAGTACGACGTCGTAATTGGAAAGGTCGTTCAGCCGATCAAGGCCGGTCAATTGGTGCATGTTCACAACCTGAAGACAAGAAGGTGGTAGCGAGATGGGACTGAGAAAAATCTATGCATACCGTAGGGAGAACGGTCGGGTCGGCATTCGCAATCATGTCGTGATCCTTCCGGTCGACGACATTTCGAACGCCGCCTGCGAGGCGGTGGCGAAAAACATCCAGGGCACGCTGGCTCTGCCGCACGCTTACGGCCGCCTGCAATTTGGCGAGGATCTGGAACTCTTTTTCCGTACCATGATCGGAACCGGCTGCAACCCGAACGTAGCCGCCGTCGTTGTCATCGGCATCGAGCCCGGCTGGACGAAGCGCATCGTTGACGGCATCGCCACCACCGGCAAGCCTGTTTCCGGCTTCTCCATCGAGGGCAAGGGCGACATTCGCACCATCGCGGATGCTTCCTATCGCGCCAAGGAGTATGTGCAGTGGGCGACGGAGCTGCAGCGCACCGAGTGCGACTTCAGCGAGCTTTATATCAGCGTGAAGTGCGGTGAGTCCGACACCACAACCGGGCTGGCGAGCTGCCCCACGGTGGGCAACGTCATCGACAAGCACTGCGCTGCCAAGGGCACGGCTTCGTTCGGCGAGACCACCGAGCTGACTGGCGGCGAGCACATTGTTGCGTCCAAGGCGATCAACGATGCGGTGCGCCAGCAGTTCATGGCCATTTTTGAGGACTATCAGAATCTGGTTATGAAGGAAAAGGTCGACGATCTCTCCGAATCGCAGCCGACCAAGGGAAACATCGCCGGTGGGTTGACCACGATCGAAGAGAAGGCCCTGGGCAACATCGAAAAGCTGGGCAAGAAGACCAAGTTTGTCGGATGCCTGAAGCCGGCCGAGGCGCCGGCGGATAAGGGCCTTTGGTTCATGGATACCTCCAGCGCCGCTGCCGAAGCGGTTACGCTGTGGGCTGCCTCCGGAGCCGTTGTGCACCTGTTCCCCACCGGCCAGGGCAATATCATCGGCAATCCCATTGAGCCGGTCATCAAGCTGACGGGTAATCCCAAGACAGCCAAGTCCATGAGCGAGCACATCGACGTGGATGTTTCGGGGATCCTGCAGGGCAATATGACTCTCGATCAAGCCGGCGAAGCACTGCTGGATATGATCGCGCGCACATCCAACGGCCGGCTGACTGCTGCTGAAGCTCTTGGGCACCGGGAGTTCGTGCTGACCAAGCTCTACCGCAGCGCATAACCAGACGGGCACTAGGAATACAGGTAAGGACAGGTCATGGCAATGAGATACCCGAAGGAGCAATTGAATACGCTGACAGTGCAACTGGCGCAGGCCGCGGGCTTGTCCGCGGACGAAGCGCTTCTGTTCGCGGATGCATTGGTCGACGCCGACCTTCATGGCGTCTCAACGCATGGCCTGTCCCGGCTGAGCATTTATCTGCGCCGGATGGAGTTGGGCCTGATCGATCCCAAGGCAGCGCTGCGGGTGGACCGCCAGAGAGCGGCGACACTGGCGCTTGACGCGGCTAACGGAGTCGGGCAGGTGCAGGCCATGAAGGCGCTGGAGATGCTGATTCCGCTGGCAAAGCAAAGCGGAATCGCTGCCGCCACCATCCGCAATTCGCAGCATTTCGGCGCGCTTTCCTACTACTGCAACCGCGCGGCGATGCATGGATGCATCCTGATGGCCACCACCAACTGCGAGCCGGCCATGTCGCCCACCGGCGGCGCCGATGCTTTCTTTGGGACGAATCCGATTGCCGCATCCTTTCCAACCGGCAAAGGATTCACGGTCAAGATCGATCTTTCCACATCCGCGATTGCACGCGGCAATATCATTGCCGCCGCGAAGAAGAAACAGGCCATTCCGCTGGGCTGGGCCCTGGACCCGGACGGCCAGCCGACAACAGATCCTCAAAAAGCGCTGATCGGAACCGTGCTGACCATGGCGGGGCACAAGGGCTACGCTCTGGCCATGATGGTGGAGATGTTGAGCGGAGTGTTGTCGGGCGCGGCCGTCGGTTCTGAGATCGGGTCGATGTATAAAAACCTGGACCGGCCGCAAAATGTCGGCCACTTCTTCTGCCTGCTTCATATCGACGCGTTTATGGACTATGCCGATTTCATCCGCCGGGTTGACGAAACGATTGACAGCATCAAGTCGGGCAGAAAGCTGGCGGAAGTCAGCGAGATTCTTGTTCCCGGCGAGCGCTCGGAGCGCACCGCTCTTGAAAACAGCCGGCTCGGAATTCCGATCGGGCCGGAGACAGTGAAGGAACTCGAAGAGTGGTGTGTCCGGTTGAAAGTTCCTTTCGCACTCACACAGGAGAACAAACAGGTAACGGTATGATCGATATTCTTATTTCGGAGAACGTCTCCGGCGCCGCAGTTGACGCACTCTGTTCCCGCTATCAGGTTTCGCGCCAGCCGGACCTGTGGGAGGATCAGAAGGCTCTTTTGGAGGCCGCACAGTCGGCCCGCGCCCTCATTGTGCGCAACAAAACGCTGGTGACGGGCGATCTGTTGCAGGCGGCGAAGCATATGATTGCCGTCGGACGCGCAGGAGCCGGACTCGACAATATTGACATCAAGAGCGCGAACCAGGCCGGCGTGGTGGTTGCCTTCACGCCCGACCAGAATTCCATCAGCGCGGCCGAGTTGACAATGGGATTGATGCTTGGGCTGATGCGGAAGATTCCGCAGGCGGCGCAGGACACCAGCGCGGGCGGCTGGCATCGTCATCAGTTCATGGGAACAGAGCTTTACGGCAAGACTCTGGGAATTATCGGCGCCGGCAAGATCGGCTATCTGACGGCGATGCGGGCGCGTGCCTTCGGCATGAACATCCTCGCCTACGATCCCTTCCTGAGCGGCGACAATGTTCTGCTGTGCGAGCTGCGCGCCGAACTGGTAGAGCTGGATGACCTGCTGGCCAGGGCTGACGTTGTTTCGTGCCATGTTCCGTCCTCGGCGCAGACCAAGGACCTGATCAACCGCGAGCGCTTGAAGCTCATGAAGCCCACCGCATACCTCATCAATACGGCGCGCGGGCCGGTGGTTGTGGAAGAGGATCTGGTGGAGGCGCTCAAGTCGAAGACGATCGCGGGCGCGGCACTCGATGTGC
>JAJZNH010000553.1 GCA_021811745.1 Acidobacteriota bacterium | reverse complement strand
CACTGAGTTTGTGAAAGCCTCCATCGATCCTGTCCAGCCCAGCCGCAAAGAGTTTCTGGTCCTCGCCAGGGAGCACACCCTTGTGCCCGTCTGCCGCGTCCTCACCGCCGACCTGGAGACGCCGGTCTCGGCATTTTTGCGGGCGGCCTGGCCTGAACCGGAATGCTTTCTGCTGGAGTCGGTCGAAGGCGGCGAGCAGGTGGGCCGCTATACCTTCATCGGGCTGGCTCCGTTTAAGCGGATTGTGGCGCACGGGCGCGAGATCACGATCACCGAAGGCAGAAAGGTCGTCCAGATCGAGGATGATATCTTTGCCGTGTTACGGCGTGCTCTGGGCGGGCACAAGCCGGCGCGGCTGCCGGGACTGCCTCCATTTACCGCAGGCGCGGTGGGCTTTTTCGCCTACGACGCGGTGCGGCAGATCGAGCAGTTGCCTGAGCGCGCCAAGGACGAACTGCGCGTCCCCGATGCGTGCCTGCTGTTCTTCGACGAGGTGCTAGCCTTCGACCACGTGCGCAAGGAGATCTGGCTGGTGGTGACGGCGGATGTCTCCGGCGGCAAGCCCGTTGATGCCTACAACCGGGCCGTCCGGAAGCTCGACAAACTTGAAAAGCGTCTGGTCCAGCCCCTGCCCAGGCTCTTTGAGCAGAAAGCCGGCAGCCACGGCAAGCATGCCTCGCTTAAAGTGAAGCACCGTACGCCGAAGAAGGACTTCCTGGCCGCCGTGGAGCGCACCAAGGAGTACATCGCCGCTGGCGACGTCTTTCAGACGGTCCTTTCGCAACGCTTCGACGTGGAGCCGGAAGTTGACAGCTTCCAGATCTATCGCGCACTGCGCGCTGTCAATCCCAGCCCTTACATGTACTTCCTGCGATTTACGCCCGAGGGGGCTCTGGGCGGGTCTTCAGCGCGGCCTAAAGACTCGTCCAAAAAGCAAAAGACTTCCAGGGCGCGGGAGACGGTGGAACTGGCCGGTTCCTCGCCGGAGCTGCTGGTACGCGTCCACAAGGGCAAGGTCGAGTACCGGCCAATCGCGGGGACGCGGCGGCGCGGAGCTACGGAGAAAGAAGACGAAGCCCTGGCCGAAGAGATGCTCCACGACGAAAAGGAGCGCGCCGAGCACGTCATGCTGGTGGACCTGGGCCGCAATGACGTAGGCCGGGTGAGCAAATTCGGCACCGTGAAGGTCGATAAGCTGATGTTTGTCGAGCGCTACTCCCACGTGATGCACATCGTCAGCTCGATCGAGGGCCGGCTGCGGCCGGATTTGACCGCCGTGGATGCCCTGCGCGCCTGCTTCCCTGCCGGCACGCTCAGCGGCGCCCCCAAGGTGCGCGCGATGGAGATTATCGAGGAACTGGAGCCAGCGCGTCGCGGCACCTACGGCGGCGCGGTGCTTTACGCCGACTTCTCCGGCAATCTGGACTCCTGCATCGCCATCCGCTCGATGCTTGCCATTGGCGGCAAAGGCTACGTGCAGGCAGGAGCCGGGATCGTCGCAGACTCCGTCCCCGAGTCCGAGCACCAGGAATCCATCAACAAAGCACGCGCAGTCATCCGGGCCATCGAGCGGGCACGCGATATGTAATCGCAGCTCACCGTTCACAAAGGCAGCTATGATTCCGCGCCGAAGATACGGCGGAAGAAGCTGCCGATGCGCCGAAAAAAGCCCGTCCTCTTCTTTTTTGCGGCTGGCTTTTCCAGGGCCTGGGATGCGCTGACGGCCGCACCCTGCGTTGCAGGAGGCGGAGCGATCTTCGCCGTTGCCGGAGCGTGCTCCGCGCTGTTGTAGACCATTGCGGCCGCAGCCTGTGGTGGCGCTGCCGCGGGATGCTTCGCGGGCGCAGCATGCGCAGGCTCAGGAGTCGGCGCGAGGCCTTCGCTTTGCGCCAGGGGAAACTCATTGCCGTGGCTCACTGCAGGCGGCGCAGGGCAGCCGCAAGGCTCTTTCTCTTCGTCTACCACTTCATGCAGGTCACCGTGCTGGAACATGACCCGCTGGCCCGGCTCCACGCGGTAAACGCCGCCGTCAAAGACGCTGGATACAACCACGTAAGGAGCGTTCGCCCCGGCGTTATCCACGCAGGTGTCGCCGTGTGGACCAAGACGCACCTTTACGTCGGCAGCCCCGGGCCCGCCAATGAGTATGCGAAAATCCGGCGTGAGTAGAATGTCGGAGTTGCGGCCCGTAGCGAAGCTGGCCTCGACGGCGCCCTGATCCAGCCCCACCAGCAGGCCCGGTGTATCGCCTGCGGGAGCGCTGGAATCGGCAGCCAGCTTCACCGTTGTGGACGCGCAGACCCGCAGCACGCCGCGATGTGGCAGGATTACATCGGTTGTCTTTGATCCCGATGTCACGCTTCCGCTGGCAGCGATGATGGCCTTGCTGCCGGTCACTTCGAGCGCTCCGGTCACGGTGGGCGCCTGGCCGGGCTTTCCTCCGATGGGAACAATGGCGATCGGGCCGATCGGCGCATTCGGCGCTGCGTTTGGCGCCGCGGGTCCGGCCTGCGCCCACGCCGCAAGCACCGGCACCGCCAGCCAGGACACAGCCAAAAACGGGAACCGAACTGCGCCGGTTCCGGCCGCCGGTCTCCGCGTTCTGGCTTTGGACAAAGGCAGCATCCGGTCTACATTTCCAGGAAGTTGCGGATCATCTGGTGGCCGCCCTCGGTCAGCACACTCTCCGGGTGAAACTGTACGCCTTCGATGGGCAGGCTGCGGTGCCGCAAGCCCATGATGACCGACCGGCCGCCCGCACCATTCGCCTCCGCACTGCGCGCCGTGATCATCAGTTCGGCGGGCAGGGAGTCTTCGGCAACAATCAGTGAGTGATAGCGCGTGCAGGTAATCGGGCTGGGCAATCCTGAAAAGATGCCCTTGCCATCGTGCTCCACGGCGCTGGTTTTCCCGTGCATCAGGGTATGGGCGCGCACCACCTGCCCGCCAAAAGCCTCGCCGATCGCCTGATGCCCCAGACACACCCCGAGAATCGGAGCTTTCCCGGTCATGTGCCGGATGAGCGGAATCAGGATGCCGGCCTCGCGCGGCGTGCATGGACCGGGCGAGAGCAAAATGCGATCAGGTTTCAGGGCCTCGACCTGCTCGGGCGTCAGCTCGTCGTTGCGGCGCACCACCACCTCCGCACCCAGTTCGCCCAGGTACTGCACCAGGTTATAGGTAAATGAGTCGTAGTTATCGAGAACGAAGACCATGCTTTCCTCCAGTGTAGCGCGAACCGCATTTTGATCTGCTGCGGGCACTGAAGAAGAACAGGCCCGCGACCAGCGCGGAAGACTCCGGCGGCTGCTCTTGACACCAGCAAAGGAATCCTGCATGATATGTCGTGTACGACGCGTCGTATACGAATGAGGTGCGAGCCGTGATGGCACTGAATGTAATTTCTGCAATCGGCTATGCGTGGGGAGCGCTGGGCGCCCTCTGGATCGCCGGGCTCCCATTTACGAAACCAACCCTCCGTTCGCAACCCGTGGGCAGCCGCCTCTTCCATCTGGGGCTGGACTTGCTGGGCGTCTCTCTGCTGGGCAGCTCCTGGTTTGTAAACGGCTGGTTGGCCGCGCGCTTTGTCCCTTCCACGCACGGCGTGCAACTGACCGGATTGGCGCTCACAATTGCCGGCTGCCTCTTCGCCGCCTGGTCACGAATCCTCTTAGGCGGCAACTGGAGCGGCCGCGCAACTGTGAAGTCCGGCCACGAACTGGTGCTCAAAGGGCCTTACGCGCTGGTTCGCCATCCGATCTACACCGGGATCATCGCTGCTATTCTAGGGACTTCCCTGGCCATTGGTGAGTGGAGATGCCTCGTTGGCTGTGTGGTCATCCTGCTGAAGTTCATCATAAAAATGAGCCAGGAGGAGCGGTTTATGGCGCAAACCTTCCCGGAGGAATATTCACTCTACTGCGACCACGTAAAAGCCTTGATTCCGGGACTGCTGTAAAGGATGAAACAGATGAGCAAGCGTGCGAGCAGACAGCCGGCGAACGCGGAGTTAATCGCGCTTTCGCAGCAGATGGAGCAGGACCTGAGCAGCATTCGCCGCGCCTTGCGCAAACCGCTTGAAGCGGAAGTAGCGGGAGGCGAGTTGACAGCGCCTCAAATGGCGGTAATGCACTTTGTGGTGAGCCATCCGGGCATCAGCCTGAAGGATCTCAGCCGCAAAGTGAGCCTCGCTCATTCCACGGTCAGCGGCATTGTGGACCGCCTGGAGAAGCGCGGCATGATCCTGCGCCGCCCCGACCAGGCGGATGGACGGACAAGCTGCATCCATCCCAGCGCCGAGGTCGAGGATTTTGTACGAAACAAGATTCCCATTCTGGCCTCGCGACCGCTCAAAGCAGCTTTGGAGCGCGCCACGATTGAGGAGCGGGCGGCGATCGGATCGGCATTGCGGCGGCTGCGTGAATTGCTCGAAAATGCTTAACCCGGCGGCCGAGAGATGCTCGCACCTTGCGCTGCGTCTGCGCATCTGCAAAACTGACCTTGGTCGATCACCATGGTTCTCCACTTTTTAGTTCAAGGCCGTGTACAGGGAGTGGGCTTCCGCTGGTTTGTTCATCGCGAAGCCAGTGAGCTGGAACTGCGCGGATGGGTGCGCAACACCGAGGACGGCGACGTCGAAGTCGTCGCCTCGGGCGAAATCGAAGACCTGGCTGATTTTCGCGAGAGTCTGCGCCGGGGACCGCGCGGCAGCCGGGTAGATCGCATCATCGAGCACTATCTCGACGAATCCGAAGCTCGCCATCTCAGTTCCTTCCGCATCGAAGGAGCGTGGTAGGCACTGCGCTCATTGTCAGTTATCGGCACTCAGTGTTCAGCTGATCGATGCAGGTTGAGGCCAATTCTCCCTGGCATTCTGTTCACCGCTGGATTTCCGTTCTGCGAGGAACGAGCCGGACCCGCGCGCTCGGCCCTCATGCGATAGACTGGCAACTGACCGCCGAAGCTGACCACCCATAACTGAAAACTGATCACTGATAACTACAATCGGAGAGCTGACCAATGCCTGAAACAATTAAGCCCGATCATGTTGAAGCGCTCAAAAAGCTTGTGCGCACGGTGCCGGATTTTCCTAAGCCCGGCATTTTGTTTTATGACATTACCA
>JAJZNH010000220.1 GCA_021811745.1 Acidobacteriota bacterium | reverse complement strand
CGGTTGAACTGCATCCAGGAGTGGTCCCGGCCGGTAAAAAGCTTTAATTTCCGCGTGGTTCTAGGCATAAATCTATCCGTACGCTGTGTTGGCAGTCTACCGCGTTTTTCAGGCAATCGCACCGGAACAGCCCCAGGGAGGCGCCGATTGTCCGGCTTGATTCAGGCGGGATAACGGCCGGTTTACGCGCGATACGACGAAGCAACTCTCTCCCTCCCGGCGCCGTTACAGCAGTAGACGTTTCTGCTGCCGGTCGGTGAGAATCGCTTATTTAATTGTGCCCTCCACGCTGCGCGGCTCAGCCGAGCAAAGCTGCTCAATGGGCTGGCCGGGCTTGTATTCCAGCTTTTTGGGCGGCGCGCAGCCCTCTTCTTTGGTCAGCAGCAGACTGGGTTTGTCCGCTTCCTCCTTCTCGGCTTCAGCCGTGACGGGAGCCAGGTTTTTCTTCATTTCAAGAAATTCCGGAGTCTGGACGGTCCCGCCCTCCTTCTTGGGCATGAACATGATCTCGCGCTGGGCATCAACCATCCTTTGGTAAAAGGGCGGATGGGTGCGAAACCAGCTTACGCCATTCACATAGCCGACCTTGGTCGCCATCTTGTCGAAGAAGCGCGTAAAGCCGGAGGTGTCGTAGCCGGAATTCCAGGCGTACTGGATGCCGAGCTGGTCGGCCTCCAACTCATAGTCGCGGCTGACGCCCAGCAGCTTCAGACTGAGAACCATGCCCAGCCCGTAAAAGCCATACTGGAGGGCATAATACAGGCCGATTCCGGCGACTCCGCCTGTGAGCACCATCGCCGCTACCTGCGCGGCCTGGTAAAAGAGGCTGGCGATGCTGGCGCGCTTCATCAGCTTGGCGCTGTGCCGCGCCGTATCATGTGCAATTTCATGGGCAATTACGCCGGCGAGCTGCGCCTCATCGTCTGCTTCCTCCAGCAACCCGCGCTCCACATACAGATAACCGCCCGGCAAGGCAAATGCGTTAATTTCTTTGGACTGCAGGACGGTGATATGGAGCGGAACTTTCAGGTCAGAGTGCTGCGCCACACGGTCTGCTACTGACTTTACGTATTGCTGGATGGCTTTGTTCTCCAATTCCGGCGGCAGCAGGCCGGCCGCTTTCAGCTCAGTCACGGCATCTTTGCCACGCTTGATGTCGTCCCTCTGGCCCGCGGCAATCTCGCGAAAGCCGATGTCCTTGACGTCGCCCCAGCGTCTGTTGTGATAAGAGCCGTCGTCAATCGCAGCCTGTATGCGCCCGTATTGTTCGGGCCAACGCACAAGCAGATCGAGCTTGGCGTTCAGATTGTCATAGGCGTTGGGAATGGCCTGGCTGGAGAGAACGTCCGCCTCGCTGTGGAGCAGCTCAAGGTTCTGGATCCTGCAGTGCAGCTCGTGACGCGGCTGATCCGCAAGTTGGGCGCCGCCCCTCTTCAAATCCGCTCGCGCCGCATCGATCTGCTTTTCATAAAGCTTGGCATGATCCTTGAACCTGCTCTTGCAACTGTTTTCTCCGCTCTTCAGCGCCTGGCGCTCCTTTTCCACGTCGGACGCATTGAAGGTGAGCTTCGGCGCCAGTGTAAAGAGATCCAGATAAGATTTCTGGAGGTAATCGTGAAGGGGAAGCTGCGAGGCTTGTGGCGCAGTGGAAAGCTGCGCTTGTGCCTGAGTACTTATTTCCGGCAGGAGAACCAACAGCAGGCTCAGGCCCACTGCAATGCATTTGCGGCACAGCTCTTTCATTGCGTGCCTCCTTTCTCTTCAACCGGCTTTGTTCTTCCGGGCCAAGCCGGCGTACTCCCTTCACATTGCGCACTCACGGAGTCTTTTCTTTCATTGCTGTGTAGCCTTCGCGTGTAAAGACTTCGATTTTGCGCTGTTTTCCTTTCTCATCAGTCGCTTTCAGGGGCTGGCCTTCAGGCCCCACAATGTCAACCTTGAGGCGGTGATAACGGCCGTCGCGGTACTCCTTGGGCGGCCGGAAGGTGAGGGTGTATTCGCTGCGCAGGTAGCCGACCACGCTGCGGAAGATGCCGGGCAACTCACCCTCAAAGCGGGGAAAGATGGCAATTCCTCCTGTCTGCCGGGCGAACGCGCTCATCTGGTTTTTGGCCTGAACGTATGCGAGATTGGAGCCACCGGATTGGGTTGCCTCCGCTTCGGCCAGGCCCACGCAAAAGATGGTGGCGTCGGTCTTCTGCAGGCGCCGGGTCACTTCGTCGAGGTTGGCCGCGCTGAAGCTGTTGATGCCGGTGGCCATGAGCAGAATCGACTTTCTTCCCTTGACTCGATCCAGCATGTCCAAGGTGTCGATGAGGGAATCAAAGAGGTTGGTCTCGCTGAATTTGGGATAGCCGAGGGTCGTCAGCGTGTCGCGAACCTCGAAGCGTTTATGCGTGAAGTCGACCTGGACTTTCGAATTGAGGTCGAATGTGACGAGCGCTACCCAATCGGTTGGCTCAAGATGATCGAGGAACCGGCTGCCCCATTCCGCTGATTTATCCGCAAAGTAGCCATAAGTCGCGGCGCTATACTCCAGCAGCATCACCAAGGTGATCGGCGCTTTGGTCGGCTCGAAACTCAGGATTGGTTGCGGCGATCCGCTGTCGAGGACACGAAAGTTGCCCCGTTTCAGGTTTGTGAGGACACGTCCGTCTTCGTCGGTCACCAGGACATTCAGGGTCACCAGCGTGGGGTCGGGCCTGGCCGTTTCAGGGGAGTCTTGCGTGGCCTTCGTTTCAGGTCCTGCGGCTGCGGGAGCCTGCGATGGCTGGGATTGCGCCCGCGCGAGCCGCGGGGAAGGCTGTGCGCTGAGCGCAAGAATAGCTACGCTTGCAGCGGCTGCGAGAGAGCGGAGAAGATCGTTCATGTTCCACCCCTGGAGCAGGGCGCTTTTCCGGACGAGGATGCTGATCCACAGATACTGATCCACGCCCATTCCATTTGCGCTAGTTAGTCACACATTGTGTAAGCAATTGCGATTGCAGTCAAGGCACGAATGGGTCGGGGGAGCACAGCGCTCCGCGCGGTCTGAGCCGCAGGTGGGAGACACAACGTGGCTTCCGCTCGGCCATCCATCCTTTGCGCTCTCAACTCGCGCCTTGAGGCCATAACCGGCGATCCGCACGGGATTTCGGGAGCAAGCCGCTCATGGTGTCTTGGCGCCGCTAAAAATGAGCACGTTCCTTTGTTTTCTGTCTCTTGCATCCGCGCGGACCGGCGGGGCAGGGTTTTGGCGGATCGGGTGGCGTGGCTTGCATTGACGCTTGGGCGCGGCAGGTTGAGGATAAAGATGAGGGTCTGACTGCACAAGCCCCATTCCGGAGAAGTTTCAGCATGTCCCAGGAACCCGATTCTCGCGTCGAGAGCCTGATTCCTCCTCAGCCCATTCCCGAGGGGGCGCAGGCATTTTCAAAACAGGTGCACAGCCTGCTCGATGGCCGGCCCAAGGACGACGCCACCGTGGCCAAGGCCTTCGACGGCATGGACGATATGTTCGACCGTATCGCCGCGGGTCTCTATACGCTGGCCTCCATGCTGGTGGGCGAGGGCGAAGAGAGCGTGCGGCTGGTCGAGAAGGCGGTAGCGACGACCGAGGTCTCACCCTGCGATGATCCTCTGCAGGCGCGCAAGCGCTGCCGGACCGCGCTGTGCGGGGCTGCCCTCGACACTATCGCCCGGCGCGATGCCGGCAGCCTGGCCGCTCCGCAGGGTTTCGAAGCGGCGGGTGGCTGCATTGAGGAGGACGACCTGGAGTCAGCCGGCGTGTCGCGCGAGGAACTGGAGCGGATGATCGCCGGACCGGATCGGGACCGGGTGCGGCAGTGGCTGGCGCAGCTTTCCACCGAACTGCGGACAGTCTTTGTCCTGAGGGCCGTGGCGGGATTCACGGCGGCCGAGACGGCCGGTATGCTCGCCGGGCACGGAGGAGAGCGGGCCGCGGGATGGACCGCACAGGCGGTACGCGAATTGTTCCGCCAGGCGCTCTGCTCGCTCGCCTCGCAGCTGATTCAGAATTCGGCGGCACGATAAGCGGCGTGGTGGACCTCAGAGAGATTCCGTCTCCTGGGCACAGGAGGCAAAAGCCAGATTTTGCAGCGGCTCGCGAACCTGGCAGGGGATGAACGTGTAGACCCGGGGGCGGTTCTATACTCTAGATTTAGAACCCTGCTGCCACGTAGACGCATCCATTTAACGACGCGCATTTTCCCGGCAGAATCGCTTCTCAGTGAGTTGAATCATTTTGAATTTTTCACGGCATTCAGGAAATCGCACGGTCTACGTCTGTGCCCGCGGGCTGGTCTTGGGATTGGCGATCGCTCCATACCTGGCGGCGCCATTCGGACTGGACGCCCAGACGCCCCAGGTACCCAATCAGACGGCGCCCACAGCTTCCAGTTTTCAGGGCAGCGTGGCCGGCGGCCAGGTTTCGGCGCAGCCAATCAACCTCACTCTGGACGACGCCATCCAGCGGGGATTGAAGGCGAATCTCGGCATTATTTTGAGTGGCACCCAGACTGAGGCGGCGCGCGGCCAGCGGCTGAGCGAACTGCAAGGGCTGCTGCCTTCAGTGGACTTCAAGGCTAATGAAACCGTGATGCAGACTGACTTGGCGGCTGAAGGATTGCGTATCCCCGGCTTTCCGACGATCATCGGACCGTTCGGCTTCACTGACCTGCGGGCGGCGTTGAGCTGGTCACCGGTGCAACTCACTTCGCTGCACAACTACCTGGCCGCGCGCCATAACTTTGCCGCGGCGCAGTTGTCGGAGCAGGATGCACACGACCTGGTGGTGCTGACGGTGGGCAATGCCTACCTGCTGGGGCTGGCAGACGAATCCCGCGTCAGCAGTGTGGAGGCGCAGGTGGCTACGGCGAAGGTTTCGCTGGATCAGGCGGTGGCAAACCACGAAGCGGGGACGGCGCCCATGCTCGACGAACTGCGGGCGCGGGTGGATTACCAGTCGCTCGAACAGCAGTTGATCGTGGCTCGGAACGCCCTGGAGAAGGATAAGCTGGCGCTGGCTCGCGCGATCGGGCTGCCCCTGGCGCAACAATTCAATCTGAGTGAGAAAGAGCCCTATGCGGCCTTCGACCAGACGGATGTGGATAAGGGAATTCATGAAGCTCAGG
>JAJZNH010000231.1:3399-5137 GCA_021811745.1 Acidobacteriota bacterium | reverse complement strand
GTGTGTTTCATGCCCGACGAATTGCGGGCAGATGTTCTGTCATGCTATGGCAACAAGATTGGGAAGATGCCCAATTTCGACCGGCTTGCACGTGAGGGCGTTCTCTTTGAAGATTGCCACGTTGCTTATCCGATCTGCGGAGCGTCGCGCTGCTCGATGCTGACCGGCTGGCCAACGTCAGTGCGAGGGCATCGATCGCAGATGTATTTCTTGCGCCCAGATGAACCGAATCTCTTTCGCGATCTCCGTAAAGCGGACTACGACGTCTTTTGGGCCGGGAAGAACGACGCGCTGGCTGCACGCACGTTTGACGACTCGGTGACAGCGTGGGGCCTGGATAAGGAGTTTCAAGTTGACAGTATGCCGCATGCCAGATCGGCCGCCAGCCGCCAGGCGATCAAACCTCCCGGTCCGCTCACCTTCATCAGCGACATTCCTCCAGGTGATCGCCGCGAAAGCGGAGATTATCACATTATTGAAGCGGCAAAGCGCGTTCTCAGTCGGCGCGAAGCCGATAGGCCGTTTTTTCTCTTTCTTGCGCTTGGTTCGCCTCATCCGCCCTATAACGCCCCTGAAGGCTTCGCTGGGTTACATGACCCGGCGGATGTGAAAAATCTGCTGCCGACGAATTTGCCCAACCGACCAAAGCATCTCGAGCGCATGCTGCAGGCCTACGGCCTTGACACGGTTTCGCCCGATGTCTACCGCAGAATTCGAGCAACCTATCTCGACAAAACCGCCTATGTAGACTGGCTGCTTGGCGAGCTATTGGACGCGATGGAGCGTACAAACCATGCGGCTGACACCTCACTGTTTGTCGTATCGGACCACGGCGATTACGCGGGCGATTTTGGCCTGGTGGAAAAGTGGCCTTCCGGTATGGAACGCTGTCTGACGCATGTGCCATTGATCGCGCGCGTGCCGGGCGGCAAGGCTGGTCATCGCGTTGCAGAACCGGTTGAACTCTTTGACTTCATGGCGACGACACTAGAGCTTGCAGGCACACAGGCCAGCCATACGCACTTTGCGCGATCTTTAATGCCGCAGATCCTCGGCGGGCCGGGGGATCACGAGCGCGGGGCCTTTACGGAAGGTGGTTTCAACACGTATGAGGCGCAGTGCTTCGAGCCGGTTCCGGCCAAGAACACCTGGTACTACGACCGCCTTCATTTACAGATCGCTGAACCTGAAACCGTCTCGCGAGTGGCTGCGGTTCGCACCGCCGATTACACCTTTGTCTCACGTCCGCAGGGAATCTCGGAGCTCTACTTGCGTATGGATGATCCGCAAGAACGCAACAACCGCTTCGGGGAAGCAGCGTATGCCGCGGTACAGCACAACGCTGAACAGCGGCTCATGCATTGGTATGTGAACACCACCGGCATCGCGCCCATGAATCGCGATCCGCGCGGTCTAGCGGAGATTGTCCCCATGCCGGATTTTGCAGAGCACACCGCGAGTCGAATTCTGGATTAGTCGTCCAGGCTCTACAAGCGTGGGATTCGTAACTCCGCTCACCCGTACTCGTCACCGTTTCTGAAGGCTCACAGTAATTGCGGCGCTACCGAATGCATACTGCACTCGGTCTTCTTCGGAGCTTCATCGCCAACTTCTGATAAGCCCGTGTAGTTAAGGAGTCGGGCTTATTGGTCGTCCAGCCACCGGAAACAGGCCCGCTATGATGACGGATAACGCGCTCGCGACCCTCTCGATACTGGCCGCAGTTCAGTGGTATGAG
>JAJZNH010000231.1:0-3389 GCA_021811745.1 Acidobacteriota bacterium | reverse complement strand
GGCGCAACTGGATGATAAGATTCTGAATTCCGCGGTCGCTGCTCATTACGCAGCCGACCGGTCACCCGCTGGCAGGGCCAGCATGGAGAGCGCGCCCAGTAAAGCCACAGCCAGCACCGTGAAGAGTGGAGAGCGATAGCTGGCGGAGTGGTCACGCAGCACCGCAATGAAGTAGGGAAACCATGCCTGCGCAATCGTGTTCACGGGAAGGATGATGGCCATGGCGCGCGCTACCGTCGCCAGGCCGAACTCCTCAGCCACCATCAGCGGGATGAGCATATAGTCTGCACCCATCGCAATGCCAAAGAGAATCGAGAAGCCATAGGGCGTGTGAGAAGGATGCAGCGTGAGTAAGGGCGCCACTGTCAGCGCAGTCAGCAGATAACTGCCGATCATCACGATGCGCGTGGAGATGCAGTCTGCGAGCACTCCGATCAGGAGCCGGCCGGCGGTGCTGGAACAGAGCACAATCACCGAAGCGGTGCGCCAGGTAGAGTCAAGCTGCTGCCCTGGCTTGAAGCCAGCGTCGAGGAAGATGAACTTCATGTGCTGCGAAATGGCGCCGATGGATGCGAGCGAGCAAACACTCGCGAAGAGCAGAATCCAGAAGGCGCGAAGCCGCAACAGAGACCGGATAGAGAGCGCGGATCCCGGCGGGGGCGCAGCGGCGGCTTCCAGGCCGTCGATATATTCGCCGCAATCCGCCGGCGTGTCGCGCAAAACAAACCAGACCAGCGGCCATCCGGCAAACATGCAGACTGCCAGCGCACACAGCGCAGTCCGAAATCCGTGTCCCGCGGTTACCCGGTTCACCAGGACAGAACCGAGCGCGCCAATGATGCCTACGCCGAGATAGGCAATACCCATCGCGGTGCCGCGTCTGCGCTCAAACCAGTGCGTGATGATGATCTGATGTGGAATGGGTCCGGAGGTAAGATAGCCGACGGTATAAAGCGCCCACAGCGCAAGATATACGCCCAGCGAACCGCCCATCCATGCAAATCCAGCAAGGGAAAGCGCCGTGCAAAAGGTGCCGAACAGAATCAGTTTGCGCTGCGAGAAGCGCGGAATCAAAACCGGCCCAACCCAGACCATGAACAAAGCGGCCAGGGGAAAGCCCAGCGTGATCTCCGCCTTGCTCCAACCGAACGAGCGCTCAAAATAGTCATAGAAAAAGCTGACGTTGTAATAGGGAATTCCCTGGGCGATGCCGTAGGTAACCGAGGCCGCGGCTGCAACCCACCAGCCGCGAAAGATCCTGCGGCTTCGCGTCAAACCTGCTTCGCTCTGGATTAGTTCACGGATAGCTTCTGATCCTGTGGCAGAGTCCATGCATATACAACGCTGCCCACTGTGGCGACAATGAACTGCCTGCCTTCAAGTTCGTAGGTCATCGGCGCGCTGTTCATGATGGCGCCGGGTCTGACGTGCCATAGCACATGCCCATTTTCAGGATCGAGAATCAGGAGGTTCCCATCCAGATCGCCGGTCACCAGCAGGTGGCCCGCAGTGGTAAGAATACCTGGGAAGCCAAACCCTTCGCCCGAAGGGCGGCGCCAGACCACCTTGCCGGTTTCATAGTTAATTGCCAGCGTGAAGTAATTGGAGATCAGCGACTCCGATCCGCCGCCCTGGTGATCCACCGGCAGGCCATACTTGTCGAGCGCGAGGTACCATAGGCTATAGCCCTCGCGCGCAGTGACGTAAATCTCCCTGGTCTGCGGATCATAGCTGGGCGGCATCCAATCTGTTCCACCGAAGGATGCACTGTCAATCAGTGTGCCATCCTCCTTCGGTTCCTCGTTTGGATCGGGAGCCGGCCTTCCATCGGCATCAAGTCCCTTGGCCCAGCTTCCTTTGACAAACTCCGTGGTAACCAGATGCTCGCCGGTTACACGATCCAGCAGGAAGTAATAGCCATTGCCGGCCGCCTGCGCCAGCAGCTTGCGCATCCTGCCGTGGAAGGGCGCATCGAAGAGAATCGGCGTCTGAACGGAATCCCAGTCGCGGGTATCGTGGGGATTAGTCTGGTAATACCAGAGCACCTTGCCGGTATCGGCATTCATGGCCAGGATGGTATCTGTAAAGAGGTTCGCGCCTTTGCGGGTAACACCGGCAATTACCGGGGAAGGATTCGCGGTTCCCCAGTAAATCGTGTTGAGGTCCGGATCGTACGTTCCGCTCATCCAGGCGGAGCCGCCTCCCCGCAGCATCACCTTCGGATCCGACCATGTATCTGAACCCGGCGCGCCCGGAGCCGCAGGCGTCGTTCTGGTCTTCCACATCACCTTTCCGGTTTTCCAGTCGAGAGCGGAGATATCATGAGCTACATCGGCCGAGTCACCCGAAGTGCCCACAATGACCATGTTCCTGACGATTTGCGGCGCCAGACTAATGTAATAACCAAACGCTACATCGGCCATCGTGACGTCCCAGATCTCCTTGCCGGTACGGGCATCGAGGCAGATGACATGCGCATCCGTGGTTCCGAAGTAGATACGATCCTTGTAATACGCCACTCCGCGATTACCCACATGGTCGCCGTTTGCGGGGCGCGAGAACTCCCATATCTTCGTTCCGGTCAACGCATCGATTGCCCACACATAGTCGGGGACGGAAAAGTAGAGTACTCCGTTGACCATCAGCGGTGTCGACTTAATCGTCACGCTGTGGGCTTGAAAGGCCCAGCTGAGCGTGAGCGAGCCTACATTAGTGCGGTTGATCTGCGTAAGAGCGCTAAAGCGCTTACCAGAGGAATCGCCAAGATAGGTGAGCCACTGCTTGCCGACGGGCGGCACGCTGCCAGTGTTATATGACTGCTGCGCTGAGAGCAAGCCGGATATGCTAGCCACCATTGTCGCGGCCAACGCGAGCTTACTGCAGTGTTTCAAGATATGCGAAGACATCATGGACTTCCTTGTCTGTATAGCGGCTAAGCAATTTCACATGCGCCTCAAGAGGGTCGGTCACGGAGACTTTCGGGCCGGGCTGTAGCCACGAGTGATAATGTCCATTTGCATCGATCAGCGATATATAAAACGGATCGCGGTGCTGCAGGATTCCCTTGAACACCTTTCCGGAGGGCAAGGTAACCGTAGCGACGGCAACCTTCGCACTGGGATACAGGAAGCGGGCTTCCAGCTCTACCGGCCGGAATTTCTTTGCAATCCCCGCCAGATCTCCGGTCACCGAATGGCACTTTGTACAGCCTCCCTGCCCGTCAAAGAACTGCTTACCGGCCTGGACAGAGCCGGTCAGCAATCTCTGCAACTGGTAACCGCCGCGCGGCCCTCCTGTTTCCACGCTGTCTGTAATCGCAATGCGGGCGTGCAGAAAGGCGGCGAGCTCGGTAACTTGCGTCGTGTTCAGGCTGGGAAACGGGGGCATGC
>JAJZNH010000532.1 GCA_021811745.1 Acidobacteriota bacterium | reverse complement strand
CTGAATCGTCTGCTGGACGAGGCGTGGGATGGGGAGTCGACGCTTTATCACGTGATTGCATACGGGGACGGGACCGCGCCTTCCGAGAAGGCACCGGGGACGTTGGATGACTACGCCTTCACGCTGCACGCGGCAATCGATGCATGGCTCGCAAGTGGGAACATGAACTTCTACCGCGTGGGCATGAAGCTGGCGGATGCAATGATCGCGCGGTTCTATGACCGGGTGGCGGGAGCATTCTTTGATGCCGCCGCACCGAGCGATGGACCGGCACCGCTGGGAGCGCTGGCCGCGCGGCGGAAGCCACTGCAGGACTCGCCAACGCCAGCGGGAAATCCCACGGCGGCGGCGGCGCTCCTGCGTCTGGAGATGCTGAGCGGGCGGCGGGAGTACCGCGACATCGCCGAAGACACGCTGGCGAGCTTCGCGGGAATCGTGGAGCACTTTGGGCTCTATGTGGGCAGCTACGGGCTGGCGCTGGAACGGCTGATCCAGGATCCAGTACAGGTGATCGTAGTTGGCTCAGGGCCGGAGGCCGCTCGCCTGGAGGCCACGGCTGTGGCGCGCTTCGCTGTGAACAAGACGGTGATGCGCATCGCGCCGTCCCGGCTGGTTGCAGGCTGAGTGCCGGAGGCGCTGGAAGAGACGCTACTGCATGTCCCACGGCCGGCAGGCGCGCAGGCGTGGGCGCTCATATGCCGCGGCCGGACGTGCCTCCCGCCGGTCACCGATGCTGAGCAGCTTTTGCAGGCACTTGAGTCGGTGGGCTGAGGATCGAGACGGATTCGGGACTGTCTGACGGGTCGAAAATCGTGAGGCCCTCTAAAGGGAGCAGTTTTAGCGCGATTGTAAGAGCGTCTCCCCAAACAACCCGGCCTTTCAGCTCTTACGGATTACTCGCCTTCCCTGCCCGCTTCCCCAAAGGATTCGTCGGCTACTGCCTATTTGCTGGTGAAGGGATTGCCATCGTCAGTTGCGGGAGTAGGCGGCTGGCGCGGCGGTGCGGCTTCGTGAGAGGGCTGGCCGGTCCCCGGATTGACTTGGCTGCTGGGGGGATTGAAGACGCGGTAGGGGTCGCCGGGGAGCAGATGATGCTCGTCTAGCGCGATGCGCACGCGACGACGAAACTCGCGAATGGGCGCATATTGCTTGTTGGCAATGGTTTTGAAGACCACGGGATAAATGGTTTCGGAGCCCTTCACTGCATCCACTCCCAAAACCTGCGGATCGGCGATAAAGAGCCCCTTGAACTCGTCGTCGTTGCGGACTTCCATGGCGACGCTGCGGAGTAGGTCCAGAACCTCGTCAGGGTGGGCGGAAATATCAACGCTGACGTTGACCGTGGCCGAGGAGTAACCGGCGCTGAGGTTAGCGACGGTGGTGATCTGGGAGTTGGGAATCACGTAAAGCGTGCCGTCGTTGTCACGGACTGTGGTCTTGCGCAAGGTCATGGTTTCGACCGTGCCGCTGAAGCTGGCGAGCCTGACCATATCGCCCACGCTGAACTGACCCTCGATAAGGATGAGAACGCCGTTGAGCACGTCGCGGACAATATTCTGCGCGGCTAGGCCGATGGCGATGCCTGCGACTCCGGCAGAGGCCAGCAGTGGGCCGAGGTTGAGACCCACGGTGGACAGGACTTGCAGGCCGACGATCAGGCTGATGATGGCCAGGCCCGTAGTACGAACAACTCCGGCCAGCGTCTTTACCTCAGCTATGCGTTGCGGTCCGACCGCGTGCCGCTCCGCCACGCTGATCATGCGGTGAGAAATCACATGGAGCAGCCTGTTGAGCAGAAACGCGATGACAGCGATCACCAGCAGGTGCGGCAGCTTGGTGTAGAAAAAATCCTGACTTCCGGCGATCCAGCCGTTGATGACCTTGCCCAGGTAGGGGTTTTCCGCGAGCCAAATCCAGGTGACCGCGCACAGCAGCGAAAACATGCCAAGACTCCTTATTCTAGACTAGACTGTGGGCAGCAAAGCCGGAATACTGGCTGGTTCCGGGCACGAGTCGGAGGTCAGCCATGAAGGCGGGGCGCATCGGGACGAGATTGCGGACGTCGTTGTCGCCGATAAATGACGTACAACAGCGTGTTGGCGCGCTTCTTGTTGCAGTTGCGCTGGCTGTTGCGGGAACGACTGACGCCCACGCACTTTCACCAGCGCCGGCCGCGACCGCGACCTCCCGAGCTTGCGCCGAGGATAAGGGACACGCAGCCGGGCAAACGGCGAAGCCAAAGAACGCCGGTACAGTTGTCAGCACGATCCAAGATCAACGCAGGCAGCAGATTCGCGACGAGTGCGCCGACTTGTTCAAAATGGCCACTGCGCTGAAGGCTGCGGTAGACAAAACCACAAAGGATGAACTTTCGGTGAAGGTAGTCCGCCAGGCCGACCACATCGAGAAACTGGCTCACACCGTCAAGGATCAGATGCGACCCGCGATGAAGAGGCCTTGAGGCAAGCCGTGGAAGCGATGAGCAAGATGAATCCGCACGGCTGGCGCTGCCAGGACAAACGGCAGCCTGGAGTGACGAGCCGTTTCACCCGCCAGCGGCGGCTCTTGCCCGGCATGATGATCGGCCTGACTCTGTTAGCGGAAGTAGTGTCGGTACTGCCCTGGGCGGCGCAGGGGCCCTGGCACGCAGAGGACAACCTGCTGGCCCAAAACACCACACCAAACTCCAGGCGCCCTCCCGTTCCGCCCCATTGGGGCGGAACGCCGCCATTCCACGAGGCGAACCCTGATTTCACCGCAAAGAGGCTGAAAGTGTTGAACGAACAGCGCCAGAGGTCGCTGGTTGCCAACACCAATAAGCTTCTGAAGCTGGCCAAGGAGTTGAATGCGGAGGTGAATGGCGGCCAGGCCGGAGAGCTGACGAAGGCCCAGCTTCGCAAAGTGAGTGAGATTGAAAAGCTGGCGCGCAAGGTTAAGAGCGAAATGAGCTTTGGGCCCGTTGGCGCTCAAACCATTGAGCCATCGCCGTTTCCTCCGTTGATTCGATGAGGGGATGCAGTGGTCTTCGCCGGCGGCGGACGGCTTCGCGGGCATCTTCTTTGGTCCGGCAGGTTCCCAACGATCCAGGCTTGGAGCCGGGCTCCCAGGGGATCGGGCTACCCGCGCCGGGCACTGGAAGCCCGCTGTACAATCAGGCGTGGTTGCGGATAAGAATAGATTTGGGGGTCAGGAAATGGAAGTAGCACTTTCCCGTGCGCGGGTTCCCCAGCGAGCCGCCGAAGACGGCTTGAGCGCACAACAGTTGATCGAAATCTACCGGCTGATGTTTTTGTCGCGCCGCGTGGACGACCGCGAAATCCTGCTCAAACGCCAGCAAAAGATTTATTTCCAGGTCTCAGCCGCGGGCCATGAAGCCGTGCAGGTGGGCGCGGCCCTGGCGCTGCGTCCGGGCTACGACTGGTTCTTTCCCTACTATCGCGACCGCGCCCTTTGCCTGGCGCTCGGCGTTTCGCCCTACCAGATGTATTTGCAGGCGGCCGGCTCCGCTGCGGACGAGGCCAGCGGGGGGCGGCAGATGCCCTCCCACTGGAGCAGCCGAGCCCTGCACATCGTCAGCACCTCTTCTTGCACCGGATCTCAAGTGCTGCACGCGGTCGGTTGCGCCGAGGCCGGCCGCTACTTCAGCCGGCATCCACAGACAGCGGTACAGCCTGGCGTGGAGATCGGCGGTGCAGATTACCGTGCCTTCCATGAGGTCGGCTTTCACGGGGACGAAGTAGTCCTGACCTGCCTCGGCGAAGGCGCCACTTCTGAGGGCGAGTTTTGGGAGGCGATCAACACCGCTTCCAATCAGAAGCTGCCCGTCATTTTTTGCGTGGAGGACAACGGCTACGCCATTAGCGTGCCCGTGGAGGTGAACACGCCGGGCGGAAACATCTCGCGGTTGGTGGCTAACTTTCCTAACTTTTACTTTGATGAGGCAGACGGCAGCGATCCGGCTGCCTGCCTCGCCGCTTTTCAGGCCGCCGCGGAGCACTGCCGCAGCGGACGCGGACCGGCCTTGGTGCACGGGCGCTGCGTGCGGCTCTATCCACACTCATTTTCCGACGACGACAAGGCCTACCGGCCGCCCGCCGACCGCGCCGTGGACGCGCTGCGTGATCCCATCACACGCACTCGGGCCTGGCTTCTGCAGAAAGGCATCCTGGGCGAGGCCGAAATCGAGGGATTGGAGCAAGAGTTGGAACGTGAGACCGCGGAGGCTGCTGATCGCGCACTGGCCGCGCCTCTGCCCGAGGTTTCCACCATCACCGCCCACGTCTATTCCGAGGATCTGGACCCCACCGGACCAGAGTTCCAGACCGTAGCCGAGGCCGTTGCAGAGAGCACAGGCGGCAAAGAAGGCATGGCGGACCGCAGCGGCGAACTGCGCACTATGGCCGACCTCATCAACGCCTGCCTGCGGGATGAGATGCGCCGCGATCCGCGGATCGTGGTTTATGGCGAGGATGTAGCCGACGCCAGTCGCGAGGAGACGCTGGCCGAGGTCAAGGGCAAAGGCGGAGTCTTTAAACTCACCGCGGGCCTGCAGACCGAGTATGGTTCGGAGCGCGTTTTCAACTCGCCCCTGGCCGAGGCCAACATCGTAGGCCGCGCCGTGGGCTACGGCGTGCGTGGCATGAAGCCCGTGGTTGAGATTCAATTCTTCGATTACATCTGGCCGGCGATGCACCAGATTCGCAACGAGCTGGCGCTGATGCGCTGGCGTTCGAACGGCGCCTGGGCCGCACCCGCCGTCATCCGCGTGCCCATCGGCGGCTATCTGGCTGGCGGCTCCATCTACCACTCGCAGTGCGGGGAAAGCCTGTTTACGCATATCCCCGGCCTGCGCGTTGTCTTTCCCTCCAATGCCCTTGATGCCAACGGCTTGCTGCGCACCGCCATTCGCTGCGACGATCCCGTGCTGTTCTTCGAACACAAGCGCCTCTACCGGGAAATGTACGGGCGCGCGCCTTATCCGGGGCCCGATTTCGCTCTCCCGTTCGGGAAGGCCGCCGTCGTGCGCCCTGGCGCCGACATCACCCTCATCACCTACGGAGCCATCGTGCCCCGCGCATTGCAGGCCGCCGAGCAGGCACGCCGCGAGCATGGCATCGACGTCGAAATCCTGGACCTGCGTACGCTC
>JAJZNH010000784.1:4501-5166 GCA_021811745.1 Acidobacteriota bacterium | reverse complement strand
CCTCGCGTTGAACTCGACTTCGCGCCCCGAGTTCTCCGCTTGCGACGGTCTACGTAAGCAAGGCCGTCTTCTATCAGCTCCGGGCCGCGCCGAATAAGGTCCTCAAGTTCCGGTTCAGAAAGATCGGCCGTGGTGTACTTCTTCCTCTGTCATCTCCGCGAAGCCAGTTTCGAGATTGTCGTGGCCCAGGCGTCGGGCGCACCTCCTCAGGCATTCGCGATTTCAAATTCGTACACGCTCAGGCTGATCGGCGGCACCTGCATCGTGTCCCCAAGTACGGCGTTCGGAACTTCGTCGATGCGGACCGCGGGCTCTTTGCCAAAGGTGTTGTTCGCGTCCACGCCGGGCGCGGCCATCCGCCAAAGTGTGCCCTTGCCGTGCAGCTTGATTCCGCTGATACGGGGGGCGAACTGCCGGCTCTCTTCCGAGGGGTTGACGACGGAAAGGATGAGCTTTTGGCGGTCGCTCGAGAGCGCCGCCGCCACATCCAGCGGGAAAGTCGGGCTTCCAATGGGCTTCGTGGGACCGTCGACGAACGGCGTCCCCTTGACCGGCAACTGCGGCGAATTCCCGCTCACGGCCACCGGTAGGGCGCCATTGAAGTGGTCGCGCATGATCTTGATGGCCATGCCTTCAGCCATGAGGCCCACCGCGTCGCCTGTGTG
>JAJZNH010000784.1:0-4491 GCA_021811745.1 Acidobacteriota bacterium | reverse complement strand
CGAGCACCAGTGTGCCAAACCCTCCCGTGGGGCAGCTCGCACCGATCATGCCGGAGTGGCGGAACATCTCGTGCAGGAAGAGCGCGTAGGAGAGCGGCGTGACCATGCCCACCGGCCGCTGGAATCCCGCTGCTCCCGATGCCGAGCGGTAACGCGTGCCCCACTCGTCGAAGATGAACTTGATGTTCTTCTGCTTCAACTGGGGCATCTTCTCCACGTACTTGTCCCAGGCCTCGAAGGCCGCGCCGATGCGGTTGGACAGCCGGCGGGTGCGTAGCGGCAGAGGATCGTGCATGTCCGCGAACTCCTGCTTTTCGCTGTCGAAGGCCAGATCCGGATACGCATAGGTGTGCTCGGAGAGATAGTCGATATCGTCGGAGACCTTAGCCAGCATCCAGCCATCCCAGTCTTCCGTTCCGCCGAACTGGAAGGGGAGGGTTTTTTCCGGCAGCGCCGGCTGCCACATACCGTGCGCGAACTGCCTCTGCTCCCCGGCGCACCAGGAGGTCTCGCAGATGCTTGCCGTGCACGAGGTCACCTGGATCGATGGATCCACCTTCTTCATGGCCTTGACGAAGTCACTGTGCTTGACCCAGTACTGGTCAAGCGCCATGTGGCCGAATTGCCAGGGGCCGTACATCTCGTTGCCAATGCACCACAGGCGCACGTTGAAGGGCTGGGGATGGCCGTTGGCGGCGCGCAGCTTGCCCATGGGCGTATCCACGGAGCTGTTGACATACTCAACTTCCGCGGCGGCTACGCGGGCTTCACCGAAGCCGGTGTTGACCGCGATGTAGGGTTCGGCGCCGAGCAGGCGGCAGAAGGCGATGAACTCGTGCAGGCCCACGTCGTTCGACTCAATCATGCCGGCCCACATCGGGGCATCGCGGGGCGGCCGCTTGTCGGGATCGCCCAGGCCGTCGTGCCAGTCGTAGGCAGAGACGAAATTGCCCCCCGGCCACTTCGCCATCAGGAATCCGATCTCCTTCAAATGCCGGACCACACCGGCGTAGAAGCCCTGCACGTTATCGGCCGGCATCAGGGAAACGGCTCCGACGCGGAACGTGCCGTTGCCGATCCCCACAATCTCCAGCCGCGCATCCTCGGCGTCCACAGGCGATTCGAATTCGAGCGGGAACTTCACGTACTCATCCGAGAGGGAAGAAACGGGGATGCTCTTTGCGTCGTCCGCGCCCGGTCCCCATACCAGCCGTACCTGCACGCTGGCGCCGGAATCGCCGGACAGATAGATGCGGCCGGTATAGGATTTGCCGCGGCCGAGGCGCAGTCCCGATTGCCGGATGCCGCGCTCCTCGCTGCCGGCCAGCGTAATGCGCGGGCTGTGCTCGCCCACGAAGGGCCGCGCGGCGTCCATCGCAACGGCGGAGAGTGGTCCCACCGGCATCCAGGGCTCGCCCCGGAAGCGGAAGCCGAAGCCCCGCGATGGGGGCGGCGCAACATCGGTTACGGGGCGCAGGAACTTGCGGTCGTAGAGCATCTCGGACCAGGCGCGGGTGGTGGCCGGCTCCATGTAGCCGCCGAAGACAGCCGCTTCGACCGGCGCTCCGGGCGTGCTCGCATCGATGGCAACCTGAATGTCTGTGGCTGGATCGCCGAAGGCTTTCATCCCCTGTTGCAGCATGGCGGCTCCGGCTACCGAAGCCGCAAGAAACTCGCGACGGTTCATGGTGGTGGTTTCTCCCTGGAGCTGGCGCAAGGCCCAATTTCGATCGTTCTGGATTCGAGCCGAATTTGCAGACACAAATCTTACATCGGTGGGAAACGTTTTCCCACTCTAAATTCTCTTTCGGTGGGGAATGACAAGAGAAAGGCGCGGAACCCGGGTGGGTTCCGCGCCTTGGCGGCTGCCGATGTTTATTTTTAGAAGACCAGGCGGCCGCCGATCTGGATCTGACGCGGCAGGCTGTTGGACGTGGTGGAGGTGATATAGCCGAAGTTGCTGGCGGTTGCGCTGGAGACGTTCGGCGCGTTGAAGGTCGGGTGGTTGAGGGTGTTGAAGGTCTCGAACCGGAGCTGGAAGTACGAGCTTTCCGTGATGTTGAAGTTCTTCAGGATCGAGGCATCCAGGTCGTTGTAGCCGTCCTGGCGCAGCCACGGCAACGTAGTCGGTGTGGTCCGGTAGTGGTCCACGTACTGGCCGCCGATGTTCACGGTGCCGTCGCACACTCCGGAGCAGGTCTTCGGGGTCGCGCTGGTCACAAACGCGGCTGTGTTGAGGGCCGGGGTTCCCGACTGTCCGCTGGCCGGAGGCGGAGAGCTGTTGCGGGTTTGGTTGGTAATCTGGCGCAGCGACGTGATTCCAGGAGCCAGCGGAATGTCGGTCGAGAGGTAGATCGGGGCGCCGGACTGGAACTGGTAAATTGCATTGATCACATATCCGCCCAGAATCTCGTCCCACAGGCGGCTGCCGCCGAAGTTGAACATCTGGCCATGCCCGAAAGGCAGGTCGTAGATGCCGCCCAGGGTGAAGTGATGCGTGTGGTCGAAGGGCGAAATCCGCCGCTCCAGGAACGTGTCCTGATAGTTGCGGAAGCTGTCGGCTTCGATCATTTTGGAGAAGCTGTAGTTCGCGGTGAGAGTAATGCCGTGACTGGCCCGATGCTCCACGTGCACAATGGCGCTGTCGAACCACGATTGGCCGATGGTTTGGTTCTGCTCGGTAATTGCGGTGGTGCCGTATTGCGGGAATGGAACCGTGAAAGCGCCGAAGCTCTCCGTGCTTGAGGTATTCAGTCCCGTGGTGTTGGTCGCTCCAAGGGTTCCCTTGAACGGATTGTTGACCTTGGTCCCGTAAGAGCTATTCAGATCGAAGTTGAAATAGGGCGCCGTGCTGAGGTACTGCATCTGAACGGCGTTGATGTTCTGCAGCCCGACAGGCAGATGCAGGCCGTGGTTGCCGACGTAGAGCACCTCGACCATGAAGTTGTTGCTCAGCGAGCGCTGCACGCCGATATCCCAGCGCTCCGAATAGGGATCGTACTCGTTCGGCGCCAGGAAGTTAATCGCCGCCGGCGAGCCCAGGAAGGTGCTGGCCCCCAGCGACGAGCCCACCGGTTGCGTCAGTCCGCTCGGGAAGGGATTCTGAGGCGCGGAAGGACCATTTGGGGAGTAGCCGTTGGTGGAAGTGACATACGAAGTGCTGGCGCTGAAACCCTCCTGGTTGGAGAGTGCGTTCGAAGAGGTCACGCCCGTGGCCTGCATGTTCGACATGGTCTCCGGCATCACGAAGACGCCGAAGCCGCCGCGCACCACGGTCTTATTGTTCAGGCCATAGGAGAAACCGATGCGCGGACTGAAAAAGCCGCTGTTGGTGGCGAAAACGGCGCCGTTCTTTCCGCTGGGGAAGGTCAGGCCGCCATTGGTGTTGATACTGGGGATCGTATACGTCGCCCCATTGGGATTGGCGCTCGCCGGCGTGGTCGTCGAAGTCCAGGTGGGCGTACCGGTGTAGTTCACCGTAGCCGTGGGATTGAAGCCATTCACCGTCTTGCCCAGCCGCTCTTCGTATGGCGTATTGATGTCGTACCGGACGCCGAGATTGAGGGTGAGTTTGTCGTTGACGCGCCAGTCGTCCTGCGCGAACACGCCCACGTAGTACTGGTGGTAGTCGCCGCGCGCGTTCAGGTCGTACTGGCCGGAAGAGGGAACGCCGAGCAGCAGGGCGGCAAGATCGTAGCCCATGCCGCTGGTGACGCCTCCGGTGCCCTGATTGGTCCAGCTCGTGTCGTAGGTGAACGCGCCCGAAGAGTCGCCGTAGTTGGTGACGCTCAGGCGATATTGGCGCCCGTCGAATCCGACCTTGAGCGTATGGCGGCCCATCACCTTGATCATGTCGGTGAAGATCTGGTAGCTGCTGCCGGGATCGATGGACGAACTGGTGTTGCCCAGGCACTCAAAGCTGTTGCTGGCGCAACTGCCGTTGGCGTTGAAGTTGACGTAGGGTAACTGCACCATGGTGCTGGAACTGGCCAGCGAGCTTGGAAGTCCCACGGTGGTCGGGCTGTACGCCTGCGCCGGAGTACCGTGCGCCTCATCGAACAGGGTCCAGTTGACGCGCAGGTCGAAGACCGTCGTCGGGTTGAGCGTGTAGACATTGTCGACCGAAGTGCCCAGGTTCTCGCGCGTCAGGGTCGTGCCGGTGGTGTTGTTGCCGAAGTAGTTTTCCTTGATCTGCCCGCGGTAGTTGTGGCGAACGTCGAGGAACAGATGGTCGTTCGACCCGATATTGAAATCGAGGCGCCCGAACTCGTTGTCGTAGTTGTCAATGCTGGGCGCGTTGCTGATGTAGTTGTCCTGGCCCATGCTGGTGCCGCCAGCGTTGGGAGCGGGGAATAGTTTCAGATAGGCCACGGACACCGGATCCAGAGCTGAGACCACGCCGCCTGCTTTCTGCAGGACGCGGATTCCGCTCCGGGTACGCTCATCCACATACGGTTCGCGGTTGGTTACCACCACTAAAGGCCGGGTAAT
>JAJZNH010000197.1:1755-5179 GCA_021811745.1 Acidobacteriota bacterium | reverse complement strand
GCGGAGTCGGACCTCTTCCGGGGTCCGAACGTAGTAGAAGCCGCGGAAGAGGGGGAGGAGGTAGTGCTCCCTCCTCAGATGTCGCAGGGCGTGCTCAGGCCGGGCCCCCACCCGACCGGCCATCGCAGAGACGTCTGCCGAGGCGAGCACCTCACGGCCTTCGCGGGCGGCGACCTCCCATAGGGCCGCGCTGCTCGTTCGACCCGTCATATCACAGAAGGACGTAAAGTGTTCCCATGTGATATAACTTTCCGCCGAACGGCCGCTTCAGAGCCTCTTCCCCAGGAACTGGAAGTAAGCAGCGATCCACTCCTTCCCCTGGACTTCGCCGGGAATCCTCACTTCCGTGAGGAGCACGTTGTAGGGTCTCCCGCGGCGGCGGCACTTTGCGACCAGGTCCTCCCCGTCCTCGTTCAAATCGACCGAGGTAACCTCGACCTCCTCCCCGATCACTCTTGCCATGAAGGGGAACCCGACGTGCTCCTCGATCATCGTGAGGAACCCGGTAGCCTGCTCCGCCGTTCCGTAAGCGTCAACCGTGGCCTCCTCGATGAGCGCCATCAGCAGTTCGACCTCCTCCTTCGGACGCTGCCAGTTCTCGGTCGAGAACGTGTAGAGCGTCAGCGCTCCGAGGTGCAGTTCGCCGGCCGCGCGCAGCACATCTTCCGGCTGGATGGTAAGCAGGCCGGCTTCGGGCTCGGCGCGGCGCGTGTGGTCGCGACGGCTCTGGGGGCTGCGCAATACCTTGCATCGGGTTCCGAAGGGCCCGTTGCGGCTGGGGTCAGTGGGCCCATAAATGCCTACCACCGGCCGGCCCAGAGCACAGGCCAGATGCAGCGGCCCGGTATCCCCGGCAATACACAGCGCAATTCGGCGCGTGAGAGCGATCAGCTGACCGAGCGAAGCAAGGAGTGGACAGGCTGAGCCTTCTGTCCCTTTTGCGATCAGCTCCGCAAGCGGCTGTTCGCCGGGACCGGCGTTGACCAGCACGCGAAAACCCTGATGCGTAAGCCCCCGTGCGACAACCGCGTAGCGTTCTGCCGGCCACCGCTTGGCTCCCCATCCGGCGCCGGGATTGATGAGCGCGATGGGCTGAGCTCCGGCAGGCGAGAGCAGTTCATCGCACCATGCTTCGGCGACCGGGTCCAAAGGCAGGCAGGGAGTCACAGGCTCCAGGGCGTCGCCTGCCACGGCCGAGGCCAGCTCCACATCCTGCTCGATCACGTGCGCGCCGCGGGTTGCTACGCGCTCCGTGAAGAGCCAGCGGGAGGGCCGCTCGCGCGGCTCGGCTTCCCCGATCAGCCGGCGGCAGCCGGCCAGGCGGCCAACCACAGCGGATCGCAGTGCTCCCTGCAGATCGATCACCGCGTCATACTCGCCGGCGCGAAGCTCATCGCGTAGTGTCTTGATGGCCTCAAGGGTCCTCAGGCTGAATGGGTTACGCCGCCAATCCTTTGTCGACGCAAAGTGAATACCGTCGACAACGGGCATTCCAGGCCCTCGCTCTGAGCATCCCGGCGCCGCGAGCAACTCGCTCCAGCGCGGTTCCACCACCCAGTCGATGAGCCACCCGGGATGCTCCCGGCGCAGGGCCGTCACCGCCGGCAGCGCGTGCAGGATATCACCCATGGCCCCCAGACGAACCACAAGCAGGCTAAACTTGGACTGCATTTGCAAACTCTGATTCTCTCACAGGCTCATCGTGGTTCGGAGCCACTCGGCTTTGCTCTTGCGCGGGGCCGCTTCGACAGGATTCTCTCAGAAGAAAGAGCAAGAATGCATCAGGGTTAGGGCAAATTGCGGAAATTCCACAAATTCTGCCGCTTTTTGCACTTGCATTCACAGGTTGAACAGGCGCATTGTCTCTTCAACTGATGACCGCGTAGGGCATCGGGAGTTGGTCGCCGAAGAGTTTGGAGGATGCAAAAGCCGGCGTAAGCCGGAAGTTCATCGCCAACCAAGCCAGAGGATCGAGCTACCGGCGCAAGCCGGAAGTTTACCACTGGTGGGCAGCCAGAGGAGCCAATTGCCGGCGACGGCCGGTAATGACTCGCTGGCATCTTCGGAGAGGGATGGATGATGAATGCGGGATACTCATCGACGGTTCAGCCGGCGATGCAAGGTCCGGCTGAAGTCTGAAGTTCATCATAGGCCTGGACGGTGATGGATCATCCGATGAGAATCGGAAGGTTTGTTGCCGGTCGAGCCGGAGGGCGTAGCAGCCGGTGAAAATCGGCAGCTTGCTGCCGGTCGAGCCGAAGGACGCAAAATCCGATGCAAGTCGGAGGTTGGCCACTGGGCAACCGGTGGATGCGGCGACCGATTGGACTGCGAGATTATCACCATAAAGCGCCAGAGATCCTAGGTCTCTGGCGCTTTTGCTTGCACGCGGCATTTGCGACGCGAATCTGGATGCCACAGCCCTCAGGGTGTCGTAGTACCATGAATTCATTCGCCGCGTGCAGCCATCAGTCGAGCGGGGGTGAGACTTCCGCCAGGATGAGTGAGACCTTGCGCTGCGAAATGATTGGGCATCCTCAAGGAGGATCCTTTCAGTACACCGGGAGGCTTACTCTTCATGTACGCAACAGCCGATTCGCCCCAAATAGCGCTCAAAGCGATTGTCTACGCAACGGACTTCTCCCCGTGTTCTGAAAATGCGGGCCGGATCGCATCGTTGTTGGCCAGGAAGCTAGGGACCGAACTTGTCGTATCCCACTCCTTCCTGCTGACGCAAGCCGCCATGGAAGTTGAGATGCAAACTGTACCCGCCGGAAAAAGCCTTCAGCGCAGAGATCTGGAGACTGCCTTGTCGAGCGCCGCACAGCGGTTTGGCGAGGGAGTCAAGCAGGTCACCCAGGTTCTGTTGGAGGGCGATCCGCGGGAACGGATTCCTGTTCTTGCGCAAAAGTACGCCCCGTCGATGCTGGTGATGGGAACCAGTGGAAGAGGCAGGATTGAACGCGGTCTGGTGGGGTCGGTTGCCGAGAGGATTCTGCGAGCCCATGATGGACCGTCGCTGGCCGTGGGTCCGCACGTGCATGCCTTCGATCCCTCCGCCAACCCTTTCCGCCGCATTCTTTACGCCACCGACCTGCCGCCGCTTGCGGCTCAGGCGGCGACCTATGCTACAGGAATCGCAGATGCGTTCGATGCGGAGATTGACGTGCTGCACGTCATTCATGCCGAAGATCAAAAGCACCCCGACCGGCTGAACAAAATCCAATCAGAGTTCGACCAAATCCTGGAAGAAATGGCCTCGCAGCACGACAGAGAGATTCGCCGCCCGAAAGGATTTGTCGAGGCCGGCACCGCACATGAGCGGATTCTGGAGCACATGCGGGATTTTTCAATCGATCTGCTGGTGCTCGCGATCCGGCGAAGCACGCATCTTTGGCTGCAGGCGCGCTTGTCTGGCGCATTT
>JAJZNH010000197.1:0-1745 GCA_021811745.1 Acidobacteriota bacterium | reverse complement strand
GCACAATGCCCCGTACTGACGGTCACTGGATAGGCGAGCGCGTCACTTTTAAGAAATTGAAGCAACGGCGCGCGCGCATGCTCAATGGGAAGCCGGCAGGATGCCTGGGAACCACTGCACGGCGTTGTCATGATAGATCTTGCGCAGGACCGCATCCGGCAAGGCGAGGCCGCGCACCTGGCGGCCGTTGTATTCCAGCAGGTCGTCAGTCGCGAGGAAACGCCAATCGCGCGCATAGGCTTCCTCCCAATCTTTGATCTTTGCCTGTAGATTGTCCGGCGGGAAGATGTTGTTGTCCGTGCCGTAGATGAGCCGGTCCTGGTATTTCAGAATGAAGGCGATCATGTCGGCGCGGGGCTGCATCATCAGGTAGGGCATACGGGCGGCCAGATCAACGGCAAAGTTGGGATAGCGGTCGAGGTGTTGCGCGACCTCATGAAAATTGCTTTCCATGCTACCCAGATGTGCTCCCACCACGCGCAGATGCGGGTTCATCGCAAGGATGTGATCGCGCGCCTGAAGGATCTGCTGCTTGGATGCGGGGTGTGGTTGGCCGTACATGTACCACGCCGGATTCTCCTTGTAGTAGGAGTAATCCGGAGAGGCGGGGTTGGGAGGAGCCCAGGCGCTGTCGGGGTCGGCAACGTGCGCGACCAGGGTCTTGTTGTGCGCGGCGATATCTCTGTAGATGGGCTCAAAGATGGGGTTATCGGGCAGAAGGTAATTGCCTTTGGCGTCTTTGACCTCCATGCCGACGTTCTTCCAGAGTTTGACGGCGATGGCTCCCCGGGCAAACTCCCGGTTGATCCACTGAATGGACGATTGATCAAAGCCGCGGTCGAGTGTCTTGAACGGATCAAACGAGGTGCAAAGGGCCGCGCGGCCGTCGATGGCGTGGACAAATGCCCATCCTTCGCTGCTCTCCACGGCCAGGTTCCTCAGATTCGGCTCGCGGTCGTCTACGACGACGATATCGAGGAGATGGAGATTCAGCCTGCGGATCATGGCGTTGAAGGCCGGATCGTTGACGAAGACATGGGCGTGCGTGTCAATGGGATCAATCGCCGTGAACGCCTTGAGTTCCAGGCTTGAAAATCCGCCGCTGACCGCCTGGCGTGGGCCTTCCGGAACCGCCTTCGTCTGGCGCGGCCCCTTGCATCCGGCCGCAACTAAAACGAAGGCCAGCGCAACAACATACACCCCGCCCATCATGCGTGACTCTCTTTGCGCGGGGTGAATTGAGTTTCCGGCCCGCGCTCTCTTTGTACGGCCCATTCCAGTGCTCTCCCGCGATACGAATGCCTATTTGCCGGGCGCCGATTGCGCCGGCGGAGGCGGCGCGGGTTGTGCTCCGCTGGGGGCTGGCTCTGCATTCGAAGGTGCAGCAGCGGTGCTGGACGGCAGAGGAGTGGCCGGATGGCCTTTGGAGAGAGTGCGAATGTAAGCGACCAGACCATGTACCTCGGAGTCTTTGGCGCGGCCCGCGTCCTCTGAAGGCATCTGTCCCTTGCCTTTGCGGATGATGTCAAAGAGCTCGCTGTCTGATTTCCCCGCCAGCGTATTGGGATTGGTCCAGTCGGGCATCACCATGTTCATGCTCTTGCCCACATCTGTCTGGCCATTGCCGTTGTCCCCGTGGCAAAGGGCGCAATCGCGCTGATACACCGCCTTTGCCTGTGCCATTGCAGCGGCGGCGGCGGCCGCGGCACTGGCAGCGGCAGACTCCTGGGGGGAGGGGGCCCCCT
>JAJZNH010000601.1 GCA_021811745.1 Acidobacteriota bacterium | reverse complement strand
TTCTTGTTGATTTCGGACTGGCGCGTCAACTCCGCCGCTGCTCCTCCATCGCCTTCGGCCGCGTCCACATTCTTTGCGTATTTCAGGGCGTTCGGCCCAGCCTGAAAGCCGCCAAAAATGCAGCTCACCAGTGAGTTCGCTCCCAGCCGGTTGGCGCCGTGGTACTGATATTCGCACTCGCCGGCAGCAAAAAGCCCGGGAATGTTGGTCATCTGATTGAAATCCACCCACAAGCCGCCCATGGTGTAGTGCATGCCCGGGAAGATCTTCATCGGCTCGTCGTGGGGATCGACGCCCACGAACTTCTCGTAGATTTCCAGGATGCCGCCCAGCTTGCGGTCCAGCGTGGCGCGGTCGATGTGGGTCAGATCGAGATAGACCATGGGCTGGCCCTCAAGTCCGAGTCCCAACTCATACACCACCTTGTGGATGGCGCGCGTGGCCACGTCGCGCGGCACCAGGTTGCCGTACTTTGGATACCACTCTTCGAGGAAGTAGAACCGCTCGGCATCGGGAATCCGGCGCGGCTCCCGATTGTCGCCGGCTTTGCGAGGAACCCAGACGCGGCCGCCCTCGCCGCGCGCCGATTCGGACATAAGGCGGAGCTTGTCCTCGCCGGGAATCGACGTTGGGTGCACCTGGATAAATTCTCCGTTCGCGTAATAGGCGCCCTGCTGAAACACTGCCGACTGCGCCGAGCCGGTGCACACCACGGAGTTCGTGCTCTTGCCAAAGATGGCGCCCACGCCGCCAGTGGCGAGAATGACCGCGTCGGCCGGAAAAGCGTGCAGTTCCATCGAGCGCAGGTTCATGGCCGTGATGCCGCGCGTCACGCCCTTGGAGTCGACAATCGCCGAAAGAAACTCCCAGCCCTCGTACTTTTTGACCTTGCCCTCGGATTCGTAACGGCGCACCTGCTCATCGAGCGCGTAGAGCAACTGCTGGCCTGTAGTTGCGCCGGCAAAGGCGGTGCGATTGTAGAGCGTGCCGCCGAAACGGCGAAAATCAAGCAGACCTTCCGGGGTACGGTTGAAGGGAACACCCATGCGGTCGAGCAGATCGATGATCGCCGGGGCGGCCTCGCACATGGCCTTCACAGGCGTCTGGTTGGCCAGAAAATCGCCGCCGTAAATCGTGTCGTCGAAGTGCTGCCAGGGGGTATCGCCTTCGCCCTTCAGGTTCTTGGCCGCATTGATGCCGCCCTGCGCGCAGACCGAGTGCGAGCGTTTCACCGGCACGATCGAGAACAGGTCCACTGAGGCGCCTGCCTCGGCAATCTTGATGACCGCGGCCAGCCCGGCCAACCCTCCGCCAACCACGATGATTCTTGGTGTCGCCATTTTTCGTCCCTTAAAAACAGTTCACAGTGATCCGTTGTCCGTGGTCAGCAGGACGAGCTAGCCGACGAGCCGTTCACCCTGACTGCGAGCGTTTCCTGGCGAAGATCGCAGCGCGGATTCTGCAGGCTGCGAATCGAGCTCTGTTCGCTCAGAGAGGGATATTCCGGCGCGTTGGCGTACTTGTTGCCGATGAAGGCGAGGATGCTGGCCAGGCCCATGCCCAGCAGGATGAGACCCGCCACGCCGCAGACCCAGCCGAAGCGCCGCCGCGCCCGCTCGCCCGGCGTGATGCCCCACTTGGCCGCGAACAGCCACACGCCGTACGCGAAGTGAAAGCAGATGGCGAACATCGCGATCACGTAAAACGCCAGGATCAGCGGGTTTGAAAGCTCGTGCTGCACCTTCCAGAACGCCGCCGCCGGGTGGTTGGGCAGATCCACGCCCATAAAGCGCTGCGTCGCCACGTGGTAGCCGATATAGAGGACAGCCAGCAGGCCAGTGTAGCGCTGGGTGACATAGAGCCAGTTACCGGCCCAAGGGTAGTACACCACGTTGGCCTTGCCGCGCAGCCAGATGTAGATGCCGTAGATGCCGTGATACAGGATGGGAATGAAGATAAACACCCACTCCAAAGCCCGCACCAGCGGCAGGTGGTTGAGAAAGTAGACTTGCTGGCCGTAGGCGACCGGACCCTTGACAGCCTCAAAATTCGAGATCAGATGCTCGATCAGGAATGCGCCGATGGGGATGATGCCGAGCAGCGAGTGCAGCTTGCGCCAGATGAAACTGTTTCCCTCACCCGCGCGGAGAGGCTGCACGCCACCGCGTACCTGGGGCGTTGCAGGGGCTTGAGCAGTTGCCATGACGGTTTAAGGCTCCTAAGGACCCGAAGCATGTGCCAGCTCCGGCTTCCAGAAAAATTACAATTCCAAACTGAGAGACGGGATTATCCTTGCTTGTTTCTTATGGATTATTCGACCCCGGAGCTATCACCGTCAAGGCGAGGCGTGCGGCAGTTGAAGTTTTGGACAGAATTGCGGGACGGTTTTCACCCCAGCAGCGGCAGAAGCGCCTGGATGGCCCGTCCGCGATGGCTCAGGCTCAATTTGGTCTCCAGGTCGATCTCCGCCATCGTCTTGTCCAGTTCCGGCAAATAGAACAACGGATCGTAGCCGAAGCCGCCTGTACCCCGCGGAGCTTCCAGAATCGAGCCCTCCACGGTGCCATCGGCAGTCTGGTAGAGCGCCCCGTTGTAAGCGCAGGCCAGCACGCAGTGGTACCGCGCGGTGCGCAGTGGCGCCGGGACTCCGGCCAGTTTCTGCAGAAGCAACATGTTGTTCCATACGTCGGTGTTGTCGTTGGCGTCGGGCGAATCCACAAGGCCCGCATCGGCGGCAAACCGCGCCGAGCGCACGCCTGGCGCGCCGGAGAGCGCCTCGACCTCGAGGCCGGAATCGTCGGCCAGCACCATTTTGTCGGGGGCAAATCTGGAGTAGTAGATCGCCTTCAGCGCGGCATTGGCGGCAAAAGTGGCGCCGTTCTCCTCGGGGGGCGGAATCTTGCCCAGGATCGGCAGTGGCTCAATCGAAACCCGAAACGCAGCCGCCGCGGTGCGGAAATCCCTAAGCTTGCCCTGGCTGGTGGTCGCGGCGTACAAATGCAGGCCCATGCTGCCAGTGTACCGCGGCGATCCGCATCCATATTTTCCCCCAAAAAACAATCTCTCGGGTTAAGGCGGAACTTCCGCTGCCGCCCACCTCCGTTGACTGCTTTAGAATGAGTGCGATTACGGAGGACGAATTGCCGTTGCAGGAATCAGCCCGTATTGCCATCGACCTGGGAGCGGAGAGCTGCCGCGTATCCCTGCTCCGCTTCCTCGGCGGTGAGCCCCACATCCAACTGATCCATCGCATTCCCAACGGCCCTGTGCGCCGCGGCGATTTCCTCTTCTGGCCCCTGAAGAGCATCCTTGCAGGCCTCGAACAAGGTCTGCGCAAAGCCGCCGCAGCCGCACCGGAAGGCATCGGTTCAATTGCAGTCGATAGCTGGTCGGTCGATTACGTGCGTCTGGCTCCCGGCGGCGAAATGCTGTGCGAGCCCTTCTGTTATCGCGACGAGCGCACCGTCGCCACCAAGCAAGCCGCCGACGGCATCCGTCCCCCATACGAACTCTACCGGCGCACCGGGGCCCTCCCGCTGCGCATCAACACCGTCTACCAATTGATGGCCGATCCCGCCTCGGGCATCGATGCACGTGCCCCGTGGGTCATGTTTCCCGAGTACGTGCTCTACTGGCTCAGCGGCCGCCGCGTGGCGGAATACACCAACGCCAGCCATACCGGCCTGATCAATCTCGAAACTCGTGACTGGGACGCGGAGGTCTTCCGCGAATTTGGCCTGCCCCTTGAAGCCGCACCGCCTCTTGTCGCCGCCGGCACTCTTCTGGGTCCGCTCCAAGGCCCGCTCGCCTCTCTCGACGCCTTCCGGCATACGCAGGTTGTTGCCCCCGCCACGCACGACACCGCCAGCGCCATCGCCGGCATCCCTGCCGATCTGGGCTCCACCTCTTACCTCTGCACGGGCACCTGGTCCCTGATGGGAACCGTCTGTTCGGCCCCCGTCACCACGCAGGAGGCGTTCGAGGCCGGCTACACCAATCTGGGCGCCGCAACTGGCGGCCTCTGTCTCCACACCCTCATCAACGGCATGTGGCTGCTCAAGCAGTGCATGGACGGCTGGGCCGCGCAGGGGAGAGGCTGGACGATTGAAGAACTCGTCCAAAAGGCTGCGGTATGCGACGCAGGCGGACAAACCATCGATGTGAACGCCGAACAGCTGATGCTTGAACTCAACATGCCCGCGCGCATCAACCAAGAGCTGGCGCGGTTGGGCCACCCGCCTATTGCCGATGCGCCCGGCAACGAACCCCGCTTTGCCCGCCTGATCTTCGAGAGCCTGGCGGAGCGCTATGCCCAGTCGCTCGTCAGTCTGGAAGGAATGTTGGGACGCCGGCTGGAGCGGATCCATATGCTCGGCGGCGCGAACCGCAACAAGCTCCTGGTTCGGCTTACCGAAGAGCGCACCGGCCGCCCGGTCACCGTCGGAGAAACCGAAAGCTCCACCATCGGGAACCTGGCCCTGCAAATGGCAGCCAGCGAAGCCGCGGGACAGCCTGTGACCGCCGCCCAGGTGCGTGCCTGGGCATCCCGCCTTTGCTCGTCACACCTGCCGTAGGGCGCGCTCACCGGGAAGTCAGCCACAAGTTGCCAAACAAAACAGCGGCCCGTCGCCAGGCGACGGGCCGCTGTTTTGTCCCTGGGAAGTCTGCGTTAATGCACCATGCCCTGGAAGAGCGGCGACTGCAGCAAACTGGCGAACTGGGTGTCGCTCGAAGCAAAGTGGATATTCAGTTGCCCGGCATTGGAGGCAATCGTGGTTGCGTTCAGAGCGTCCTTCTCGGCATCGGAACTGCTCATTTTGCGCACAATAACCGCCGCGCTCAGCAGCGAAGACATGGTCGCCGCCGTGAACGGGTCGCCGGTCGAGATGGTCAGATCGAAGCGCACGCCGTGCGAGAAGTCCATCGAATACCAGCTTCCCTGCAGACGATTCTTCACGGAATCGAAGTCCGTCACCGAGCCCGCCTCGCCCAGCAGTTGCTTCATCATTGTCTGTGTGCCCTGGTCGTCCAGGATGCTCCACAAGGCGCTCGAATCCACGCTCTGCATGGCAGACATCATTTCCCCATTCGACAACAAGCTCTGCGAAACACCGTCGCGCGCATCCAGGGCCCTGGTGACCGCCGACTTGTCGCCGAAAATCATGGTGGAGGCATCCACGAAACAC
>JAJZNH010000791.1 GCA_021811745.1 Acidobacteriota bacterium | reverse complement strand
CAGGGACGCCTTCAAACTCTACTGCCGCTGCTTTCGAAGTCCACAGAAAATTGCCTGGCTCAAAATCCATGCTGGCAGCCGGTGGTGCGCTGCATCGGCCCCGCGCGGCGGTTGCGGCGGGGCATGACGACCGATCTTCGCGCCGCCTTTGATCCGCCAGGAAGATGGCGGTTCTTTGCTTATCAACGGCTCCTGGAGGTGGAACATAAGTGGGGCGTAAAGTGGCGGAAGGACTGAAAAAGGAGAGTGCTGCCTTGGACTCGATCCAGCCTCCGTGACCGGGAACACTTTTTGCGGTGCCGGTGTCTAAGTGATAATAGAGAGCGTGGGACGCTTGGTCATTCACAGGTGCCCCGCTTCCCGCGCACTCCATGGCAGCATCGGATTTACGGCAGGCTTTTGCTGTGGGAGTGGCCGCAACCAGCGTTTCGGCATGAATTATTTTTTCGGGCCGGGGCGAATGAGAATGGTGCCAAGTTTGCATTTGTTGCGGTAAGGTGGGAGGACACTGATTTGCAGGCGGACCTCACCATGGGCAATCTTGCCAGCGCGTTTACGCTCCAATCCGAAGAGGCGGCTCTGATCGAGGAGCTCCAGGCCGGCTCCGAAGAGGCCTTTGCGTGGCTTATCGCGCGCTACCATCAACCGATTTTCTCTCTATTGGCGCGGATTGTTCGCAACCGCGCGGACGCTGCTGACCTGACCCAGGAAGTTTTTGTAAAGATCTTCCGGGGCGTTAAGAATTTTCACGGCGAATCGTCCCTGCGTACGTGGATTTACCGGATCGCTCTGCGCGAGGCATCGAACCAGCAGCGCTGGTGGGTGCGGCACAAGCAACGAGAAGTTCCCATGGAGCAGGAAGTGACAGACGGGGAAGCTGGAACACCGGTTCTTCTGAAGGAGATGCTTGTGGACCCGTCCGAATCACCCTACGACGCTGCTCTGCACGCCGAGAACCGGGAGCGGGTGGAGGCGGCCCTGGGCCGTGTGCAGGAGCCATTTCGCACCACATTGATTCTGCGCGACATAGAAGGGTTCGTTTACGAGGAAGTGGCAGAGATCCAGGGAGTGAACCTGGGAACAATTAAATCGAGGCTGGTGCGTGGCCGTGCGCTGCTGAAAGCTGAATTGACGGCGCTGCGGCCGGGAACGCATGCTGCTCCGGTTTCCGGATTTGAGTTGCCCATGGGAGAGGAGGCGCGATGAGCGGCTGCGAAACTATGGAGGCAAAGTTTACCGAGTACCTTGACGGCCGTTTGAGCGGACGCGAGATGCAGGAGATGGCCGCTCATCTGGACGGGTGCCGGGAGTGTGGGCGGGAGTGGGACTCCTTGCGGCGCATACAGTCCTCGCTTGCCATGCTGGGGCCGGTCTCAGAGCCGGCTGATTTGCTCTTGCGAATCCGGGTAGCGGTGAGTCAGGAGCGGGCGCGAAGCCGCCGCAGCCGGTTCCAGGCCTTGAATCTGGCCTGGAAGAACACGATTGGTCCCTTTTTGCTGCAGGCTTCGGCCGGTTTTGCCAGCGCTGTGCTGCTGCTGGGCACGGTGATCGTTCTGGTGAGCATGTTTGCCCAGCCCCAGCCGGCGCAGGCCAGCAAGGACGAGCCACTGGGAATGGCGACATCGCCGCGGCTGCTTTATCTCTCCAGCGGGGTGGGAAATACCATCAACGATGCAGGCGTTCCGGTGATCGTCGAGGCCTATGTCAACGACGAGGGACAGGTGTACGACTACCGCATTGTCGCCGGTCCGAGAGATCCCTCTACCCGTGCGCAGGTGGAAAACCTGTTGCTGATGAGCCGCTTTGAGCCGGCCCGCTTCTTTGGCCAGCCGGTGCGCGGCCTGGCCGTGCTTTCGTTCTCCGGCGTCTCAGTGCGCGGCTAGGGGAGGGAACAGCGATTTATAGCCCAATCGGGCGGATACCCGACTGCGGCCGGAACCGTTCCCCTCTGACCTAATCTAACCTGCGCGGAATCCGGGGTAATTTTAACGCGGCCATGATTCCAGGTTCCGGCCTTGGTCTTTCCATGCTTCGTTAGGCTTGGCTCAACGCGTTAATCCGCAGGATGTCGGCGGAAACCTCTGCCGAGGCGGTCATACCAACACCCCGCCATCGGCACTTGGGTTCATCGACGCTTTGCTGTCGAGCTTCTGTGAAACATAGGCAGCCACGTTCTCAAATGTGTCGAGATTGTCGGGTATGAGTTCCTCGTCTTCGACGGTGATGCCATAGGTCTCCTGCAGAAAGGTGACCAACTCCAGCACTCCCATCGAATCGATCACCCCATTCTGGAGAAAAGAATCGGAATCGCCGAGGACGAAGTCCTGACCGAGCAGGAAGTTTTGATAGACGAAGGTTCGTAACTGCTCACGGATGAGTTTATTCATTTGTTACACCCCTCTCTCATGTAGTACGTGAACTGACTCACAACTTCGCCAAGGCGAGAAGCAAGTGCTCGGCAGCAATGCGCCGCCCAGCTTCGTTCAGATGACCGCCGTCCCTCGTGAATTCCGGAGCGAGCGTGAAGGTTTGCTGGCCGCTCTCGATGAACTCGGATCGCAATCCATCGCGACGCGTCGATTCGACTTTCGCGAGATCAAAAACCGGATCCGTTCCGCTATAGGCTTGCACCAGCAAGCGGTTGTACTCATTCCGCTTGCGGTTCAGGTCTCTCGCCGTCGCCCGGCCGAGGATCCGCTTGGCCCAACCCTTCACCGACGGCTCCAGGGTGGTAAGCGGAATGGTGATGTGCACGAACCGGAGCGAAGGGTATTTCGCTTTGAGGGCGTTAATGCCACGCCGATACAATTGAAACATTCGCGGGATATCGGTGGAAGGACCGACGTCTACGTAGCAGTACTTGTACATGACGATCCCCCCTTCCCGGCCGATTCCCCTGTCCACGATTGCCCTGAACGCTTCGGCCTTGGATTGCGGATCAGCGTTGTAGCCGATATGAGATTCCACAAAGGCGGGACTGTTGATAAGTTGCGGGTCGGCCGACTCCACGATGCGAAGCTTCAATCGCGGTTCCGAGGCCATCAGATCGCGGAGACCGCGCACGATATCATCGCCGACGGATTGATGACCGAAGAAGACCTTCTGGCTTGCTAGGCGAGAAATATCGGAAGCCGTGAGAGCGGCGAGTCCGGCATTTTCGACTGATATCACGGCGTTACCTCCGCAATCTCAAATGCTGAAGAGAACCAAGACGGTAATCGATCGCAAGACCGCCGCCGATATCATGCACATCTCCAGAATCCGGCGGTCGATTCTTCCGGAGCTACACATTGCGCCGTAGCGGTGCAGGCGTTCTTGCCAACGAACTGATCCAGCAGGATCTGGGTCGACAGAACTCCGACTAAGGCCATGTTGTCTTTGGTGCTGAAAGCGCGGCCAGATTTGAACTTGGCAACCAGGGCGTCGACTCCTTGGGGATTGAATACTCCCCAGCGCCGAATGGATTCACCTGAAAGAAGGTCCTGCACGTAATCGTCTGAGTCTTGCAAAAAGCTCTTTCCCTCGGGCGCCCTGTACGGCTGCTTGTATCGTTTCCGTATCGATTCCGGGATCCGTCCGGCAGCAGCCCGCTTGAGAAGGTATTTTTGATCGATCGCCTTCATCTTGAGGTTGGGCGGAAGCTTCGCCGCAAACTCAACCACCCGGTGGTCGAGAAACGGATAGCGCCCCTCTACGGCATGGGCCATGGCCATCCGGTCCCCTTGCGAGGAAAGAATATAGCCGGGCAACAGGTATTTCGTCTCCAGGTACTCCGCCCTGTTGAACGGCTCCCAGGAAGCGAAACCCTGGGGGATCTGGGCATCAAGTTCGAGCATTCCGGGATGAGCGCCGAGTTCCTTCCGGGATTCATCGGAGAGGAGTGTTTTCAGCCGGGCCGTCAACTCCCATCGTGGCAGATGCGAGAAGTATGGGTTCGCCAGATCTTTTTCCGATACGTGAAAGAAACCTTTCAGGTATGCCGTTGGTTGATTCTGAATACCTTCCAAGTAGGGATAGAGACGCTTCAGCAGAAGCGGTCGCCATTGCGAAGACGGACGGCGACCCCAGAACTGACGGATTTTGGTCTCTTTGAAGATGTCGTATCCGCCCAGGGTTTCGTCGGCGCCCTCACCGGTCAAGACAACCTTGAAGCCGCTGTGCCGCACCAGTTGGGACAGCAGAAACATCGGCGCCGGCGCCGTTCGAATGATTGGCTGCTCCGCGTGCCATATGACCAACGGGAACACCCGCGCGATGTCATCCTTTGAGCAGCGGATGTCTGTGTGACATGTGCCTAGGAAAGAGCTGGCCTCCTGCTGATAGCAGCTCTCGTCGAATTCCTCCTCGTTGAAGCTGACGGAGAAGGTGCGCAAACGGTCCCCCATGAATGACCGGGTTAGAGCCGTGATCAAGGTTGAATCAAGGCCCCCGCTGAGATAAGCGCCCACGGGGACATCGGAACGTAAACGGATCCGGGTGGCGTCCTGCAGCAGTGCCAGCAGCTCTTCGGTCAGTTTCTGCTCGCTCTCCGCAGCTCGGTCATCGGCAGGTATGTATTCGAGCTTCCAATACTCCCGTATGCGGACGCGGCCATCTTCGAACACGAGCGAATGGCCTGGCGGCAATTGCTGGATGCCGCGGAATGCCGTGCGAGGTGGCAGCGTCACCCAATAGGTGAAGATCTGATCGAGCCCCTGCAAATCGAGTTCGCACGGAACGTCCGGGCATGTGTGCAGCGCTTTGATCTCGGAAGCGAACCGAAAACCTTCAACAGTCTGCGCGTAGAATAGCGGCCGGACTCCCAGCCGATCGCGCGACAGGAACAGCTTGTGGAGTGCAGCGTCCCAAATGGCAAACGCCCATTGGCCATTCAGTTCGTTCACGCATTCCTCGCCCATCTCCTGATAAAGGTGCAGAATGACTTCAGTGTCTGAGCGCGTTGCGAAAAGGTGCCCTCTGCGAATGAGTTCTTCCCTGAGTTCGAGGTAGTTAAAAATCTCCCCATTGAAGGTGATCCAAAAACGGCCATTGTCGATGGACATGGGCTGACGGCCGCCTTCGATGTCGATAATGCTAAGACGCGCGTGAGCCAGTCCAGCTTCCCGGCCAGTGTAGATACCATGTCCGTCGGGACCGCGATGGGCCATAACGCGAAGCATCGTCGCCAGCCGCTCCGGTTCGACGCTGG
>JAJZNH010000734.1 GCA_021811745.1 Acidobacteriota bacterium | reverse complement strand
TACACTCCGAGGCGATGCTCGATTTATTTGAATACAATTCCAGCCATGGGAATCTTGATCAGGAGCTGCAAGACCAGATCGGGATCACGTTCCCTGGGAAAGATGTTACATTCAAGCCTCTTACGATCATTGAATCGCTCGTACTTCACGGTGCCGAGCCGCTTGCAACAGTTCGCGGAGGAGGGCCAATGGCTGGGCGGCCGGCAGTTACACGAAATCAATACCAAAAAGGTTGGGTCTTCTATGTCGGCTGCGATTCTGCGGATGATGACTTCTACAGATCCATTGCGCTGATAGCAGGCGCTACGAGCAAGCTTGAGCCACTGATCGCCGCGCCATATAGCGTTGAAGTTACCAGCCGGCAAGATAACGGAACGACTTACTACTTCCTTTTGAATCTTACTGAAGCCCAGCACGATAACATTCAATTGCCTCATCCGATGGAAGACCTTATGGCCGGACGAAGTGGCGTAACGTCAATCTCACTTGCTCCGCTGGGCGTATCGGTTCTCGCATCGAAGTAGTATCCGCAATGAAGTTGGAGGCGGGAAGAGAAGAAGCGAGCAGGCACGGCTCGTTCGCAGTTCGCAGAAGCAGATAGAGGAAACAATGACAAAGTATCTGAAGATGGTGCTCATCTCGGCTGCTCTTGGCGCAGCTGCTTACACGCTTTCAGCGCAGCCGCCAAAGGATCCAGTGGACTATGTTTCTCCCAATATCGGGGGCATCGGTCAATTGCTTACGGCGACCATTCCGTATGTGCAGTGCCCTTACGGCATGGCTCGTATTGCGCCGGTGACAACCCCCGGAATTACCGACCGATATCTGGCCGATAAGATTTACGGGTTCTCTGCGGGCCCGGCAATGCTCATGGCCTCAGTGGGTCCAACCAGCACGCAGCCTGCGGATTATGCCTCAGATTTCGACCACGACTTCGAAGTTACCACGCCCTACTATTACGAAGCCGACTTGCAAACCTGGGAAATTCGGGCGGAACTAACAGCCACCTGTCAGGCGGCTTACTACCGATTTACATTCCCTGCCAGCAACCGGGCGCATCTTGTTCTTACTCTGAATGACGATGCAAAGCTTGCGGTTGCGGGAAATGGGTCCATCTCCGGCAGTCAAACAATCCCGACCCCGGGTAAGACCGTCACGAATTCAGCTCAGGAGACGAGGGAATATTTCTACCTTGAATTCTCACGCCCCTTCTCCTCCTATAAGACATGGCGAAATAGCGATCTCGGCTCTGACGCTACGCGGGCCGGTGACCGCATCGGATTTGTCGCAGATTTTTCTACTTCGGCTCACGAGCAGATCGAAGCCCGGCTTGGCATTTCCTACATCAGCGTGGAGCAGGCGCGACGCAACCTGCAGCGCGAAATTCCCGGCTGGGCATTTGAGCAGGTAAAATCCGCAAATCGCACTCGCTGGAACCAGGCTCTCTCCGGTATTTCCGTCACTGGCGGTACCGATCGGCAAAAAACCATCTTCTATACGGCGCTCTACCGTTCCCTTGGCCGTATGACTGACATCACGGAGGATGGCAGGTACTATAGCGGATACGATCGCACGGTTCATAACGCCGCTGGGCACGATTTTTATGTGGATGACGGCCTTTGGGACACTTTCCGCTCGCTTCATCCTCTGCAACTTCTTCTCGATCCCGGGCAGCAGCAGGACATGATTCGCTCCTACATTCGCATGTATGAGCAGAGCGGCTGGATGCCATCTTTTCCCTCCGTCGCAGGAGAGCGGGCAGTCATGATTGGCCATCACGCAGACGAGTTGATCCTCGACACTTATGCAAAGGGCTACCGTGATTTCGATGTAGAAAAAGCATATGCCGGGATGCGCAAGAACGCCACTGAGGTGACCATGCTTCCCTGGAGCAGAGCGCCGCTGACAAGCCTGGATCATATTTACTTCGAGAAAGGCTTCTTTCCTGCGCTGGCCCTCGGCGAAAAGGAGACAGTAGAGCAGGTTACAGGTGAACGCCGTCAGGCCGTTTCGGTAACTCTCGAAAACAGCTACGACGACTGGTGTGTTTCGCAATTGGCAGCGGCATTGGGCAAACAACAGGACGCAAGCTATTTCAGGAAGCTGGCCTATAACTACAGGAATGTCTATAATCCGGCAATTGGTTTTATGGCCCCCAAAAGTGCTGATGGAAAATGGGTTGCTGATTTCAATACGAAGTTAGGCGGCGGACAGGGTGGCCGGGATTACTTTACCGAAGTCAACACATGGATTTATACATTCAGTGTCCAGCATGATATCGCTGGACTGATTCACCTGATGGGCGGCCGTGATGCGTTTAATGCAAAGCTCGACCGCCTATTCGTTGAGCAATATGGCACCCCGAAGTATCACTTCCTTGGCCAGTTTCCCGATGCGACGGGCCTGGTCGGAATGTATGCGCAGGGGAATGAGCCCAGCTTTCATATCCCATACCTCTATGACTTTTCCGGACAGCCGTGGAAGGCGCAGCGGCGCGTACGCCAACTGATGGACGTATGGTACGGAGATGGGCCGCTGGGAATTCCGGGTGACGACGACGGTGGCGAAACGTCATCGTGGTATGTCCTGAGCGCGATAGGGTTCTATCCGGTTTGTCCGGGCAGTCCGGTCTATGAAATCGGCAGCCCGATTTTCGCACAGAGCAGAATTCGTCTCGGGAACGGCAAGATATTTACCGTAATTGCACATAACGTGTCGGCACGTAATAAATATATTCAGTCAGCGCAGCTCAACGGAGAGCCGCTCGCTAAGCCATGGTTTCCGCATTCCAGTATTGCGCATGGCGGCACGCTGATCCTGCAGATGGGAGATAAGCCAAATATGAAGTGGGGCAGCGCGCCGCAGGATGCTCCCCCTTCGATGAGCGATGGAGACAACACGGCAAGGGGGATAGAATAGCGGATCTCTGAGCTTATAGTTTTGTTGCTGGCTGCTATGTGCCGTAATCGTTGTCGGCGGTCCTTCCGATGCCCCTGTTCACGAGAGGGTACAGATTCTCCGCGCTCGGCCAAAGCGGCCACTTAGGGTCACGTGAGAAACCAGCTACTCGAAACGCATAGATGGTGTGAGCAAGAGAGCGATTTGCCTGCATTAGTCATCATGGGTGAATTCGTGGGTGGAACGATTGACCTGTTCGCGCGCTGGTTTCGAATGAGGCCGACTTAAGCACACTTCCCCCATTGAGAGTTGATATGGCCTTGCCGGTTCTCATGTCTAGCGCGCATCTTCCGGTAATCGCCACGAGGAATTAAGTCGCAGGTCTGACGGCTCGGAAGCGGTCAATGCGCTTTGAGGCGGGAGCGAAGACTGAATCGGCACCATGGCGCGGCTTGATAAGCTTTCTGCAACTGGGTAATCGGCGGCGCGGTCGCGCGATCGCATGTTCTAAAATGTTCGTGCAGCCAAAGAGAATAGCGTGAAAAGCCAAGGAAACCCGGGCCGCGCCGGGATCAAGGAAATCGCAAAGTCACTGGGAATATCAATTGGCACAGTTGACCGTGCGCTGCACAACCGGCCCGGAATCAGCCCAACCACTCGCGCCCAGGTTCTGAAGATGGCGGAGAGGCTCAACTACAGGCCGAATGCCGTCGCCAGGAGCCTCAAGCTCAATCGCCATCTGCGTATCGCAGTTCGCCTTCCGCGCGAGATTGCCGCATTCTTCGATCCGTTGCGCGACGGCATCCGAACGGCTGCGGAAAGTATGGTGGGAGTCAACATCGACCTGGATTTCCGCGCCTATCCTCATATCGGCAAAGGTGACGTAAAACTGCTGGACGCCGATATGGGCCGGCACTATGACGGGTTGATCCTGACACCCGGAGATCCGGCAAAGTTCGATCCCCTCATCCGGAATTTTGTTGCGCACGGCACCCCGGTGGTGTGCGTCGCTAGCGATGCGCCGCGAAGCGGCCGGATTGCTGCGGTTACAGTCGATGCCGCCATCAGTGGAAGTATCGCGGCCGAGTTGTTCGCGCGCACCTTGCCTAAACCGGGATGTGTCGCCATCATCACGGGAGATCTGAGCACCAAGGACCACTCGGACAAACTGAAGGGATTCGCAGCGACTCTGGCGATGATTGCACCGCACCTGTCGCTCCTTCCGGCAGTTGAGACGCACGACATTCCGCAGGACGCGCGGCGTAAAACCCTGGCGCTGCTGGAGCGTAAGCCGCGCCCCGCGGCCATTTACATCAGCACCGCCAACAGTCTTCCGGTTCTTCGCGCTCTGGATGAACAAGGCGCAATCGACCATATGCTTGTGATCGCCACCGATCTTTTTCCCGCACTCGTTCCATTTCTGGAGTCGGGCAAAGTTCTTGCGGCCCTCTATCAGCGGCCTTCAGCGCAGGGCAGGGCCGCGGTCGAGGCTTTGGTCCGATATGCGCTGGAGGGAGTGACGCCGAAGCCAGTCACGCGCTTTGCGCCCCATATCGTTTTGCGCAGCAACCTGCCGCTGTTTCTCGACCGTGTTCCCGGCGCTGAAGTACTCGGCTGAGCTTGAGACCGGCGAGAACAGCTTGCTCCCACGCCTGCGGTGCAGCCGTTCCCTTGAAGTGAATTTAGGAGGTTTATCATCTTCGCGCTCCATGGCGAAGGCATTCACCGATTTCATGCAATACTTATGTTGACACAGTTTCATCGTGCGTGTACGTTAACGTTGAACAGTTTCCGTGTCATTTGCGGCGTTCCCAACAGGCCGAATGTAACGCCATCACGGATGCTGGCCGACTTCTCTATTGGGTGAGCCTCTCGTGAGTAATCCTGCTACGCACCAGGCGGTAAGCTGCTTCGAACAGCAGATCGTAGTTCCTACCTATCCGGTTCAGGATGCCGACCCGAACCCCATGTTCTTCGAGAATCGTGTCTATCAGGGCAGCAGTGGAAAGGTCTATCCGAATCCCTTCACGGATCGCGTGGCTCGTGAGAAAGTTGAAGAGACTTATCGCGCCATTGTGCTGGAGAACGAATATGTCCAGTTGATGATTCTGCCCGAAATCGGCGGACGAATCCATTGCGGCCTCGACAAAACCAACGGCTACGACTTCTTCTACCGCCAGCATGTCATCAAGCCGGCGCTGGTCGGACTGCTCGGTCCGTGGATCTCCGGGGGCGTTGAATTCAACTGGCCGCAGCATCACCGCCCCTCAACGTATATGCCGGTTCACGCACAGACGGAAAAGAGCGCCGACGGCAGCTG
>JAJZNH010000649.1 GCA_021811745.1 Acidobacteriota bacterium | reverse complement strand
ACTCCCTCTCGCCATCGCTTCCGGCGTCGAGGTTGAAGAGATCCGCACTCGTTACGAAAGCAAGATAATGGCCGAATTCAATTCCGGCCCCTCGCGCACCGCGCTCTACGATGCCACGATCCAAAGTGAGTTTCATCAGGACGTGCTGAAGCTGATCGAGTGCAACACTACTCTGCCGCTTTCTACCCATATTGTTCCGGGATCGGGCGGCATTTCCGCATCCCAGCCCGCCGCGGCACCGGTTTCGGGAGAAGCTCCGGCGCTTGCTTTGCAAAGTCAGATCGATTCGCCCGTGACGCCCGCTCCATTGAGCGCTCAACCCGGTGAGACCGCCACGCTTCCGCGTGCCGGGATTCCCTCTGCGCTCTCGGCAGGCGCGCAGCGGCGGCAACCGCGCGAATCACCCTCGGCGGGCGACCCGGTTCCGCACGAAGGCCGTCTCGACGCGCGCGCCTCCGCCACATTTTCTGCCGCGCAGAACGCGCCGCGCATGCCGTCCCGCATCAGTTCGGCCGAGCAGTCGAATTCCTCGATCCTGTATGGCGACCAATACATTCTGAAACTCTTCCGGCGCCTCGAGAGGGGCGAGAATCCCGACGTGGAGGTGGGGCGTTTTCTCACCGAGGTCGCGCATTTTCACCACATCGCTCCTTACCTTGGAGAGATCTCCATCACCCCGAGCGGCGGCGAGAAGACCACTGTCGCCATGCTGCAAGGGTTCGTTGCCAATCGCGGCGATGGATGGCAATGGTTCCTCGGACAGCTTGCAGAGTTTTTCGCCAACGCTGCTCATGGATCTCCGCCATCCGGTCCGCCACCGCCCGGCCTGTTCGCCGAGCATCCCATCGCTCCGGACCTTGCTAAGATTGCCCGGCCATTGCTTCAGGCCGCGGCGCAACTGGGCCGCAGGACCGCGGAAATGCATCTGGCTCTCGGCGGCCCGGCCGACCTGCCGGCCTTTGCCCCCGAGCCGCTCACGCGGGAAGATTTGGTACACGATGCGCAGCGAGTCGAATCCCAGATCAAATCGGCGCTGGAAGGGTTGAAGCGGCGATTGCCACTCCTCGACGATCCCATTGCCGACGCCGCCGGCCTTCTGCTCTCGCGCCGCCTTGCGCTTCTTGACCGTGCGCGCGCTATCGCCGATGCCCCCATTTCCGGCGAGCGCATCCGCATTCACGGCGATTTCCATCTCGGCCAGACCCTGCGGACGATCGGCTCATCGTCCGCGGACGATCCTTCCGCCGGCGATTTCATTCTCCTCGATTTCGAGGGTGAACCTGCGCGCCCCCTTGCCGACCGCCGTCGCAAGCAATCTCCGCTCAAGGACGTTGCCGGTATGATTCGATCCTTCTCTTACGCGGCCCATTCTGCTGCCGGCCGCTTCGCGGAAAAACAATCGCAGCAGGGAACCGCCGGCGGATCCTCATCCATCGAGTCCTGGTCGCGCCATTGGGAAGCGGCCGCAGCCAGCGAGTTTCTGTCCGCCTATCGCTCGGCAATCGCCGCCAGACCTTCTCTTCTCCCCGGTCGTGAAACGGCCCGGGAATTGCTGAGCGCCTACGTGATCGAGAAAGCGCTCTACGAGCTGATGTACGAACTGAATAACCGCCCCAACTGGCTTCGTATTCCCATCGACGGCATTCTGGCGTTGTAAATTGAGGCAGGCCTGGCGCAAGATGAGAAGCATAGGATCGGTGCAAGGCGCCGGTCCGATGGACCCGATTCCCCATGGCGACCGCAGATTCGATTTCCGAGATCACCTCCGCGTCTCCGCCTCCGGCCGCCGATTTGCTGGTGCTGGCGGCAGCCATGCTGCCTGAGCACTTTGAAGCGCTGTTGAACAATCTGGCGGCGGTTTTTCCTCCGGAGAAACTGCTCATCGCCAGCGACAGCGCGCTTCCTGCCCACGTCCATCCAGGCTTGCGGATCGTTTCCGCTTCCCCGGCGCGATCGGGCTGGAGCTTGACAGCGGCCGATTTCCTGCGCGCCTGGCAGATCGGCTCCGAACATCAGGCCCGCGCCATTCTCATGCTGGGTCCCGGTTCCGATTCGCTCGGCGGAGGGGCTTTGCAGTTGCTCGGCAACGCCGTGACGGCAGGCTCGCTCGATCTCGCGATGCCGCGCTACACGCTGCCGCCCCACGCCGGGATGATTAACTCCGCCATTCTCTACCCGCTCACGCGGGCGCTGTTCGCATCGCGGGTGCGCTACCCGCTGGCCATCGACCTCGGGCTTTCGCTGCGCATGGCGCAGCGGCTCGCCGCCGTTGCCGCGCGCACCAACCAGTCGGAATCGCTCGAAACGCTGCTCTGGCCTGTCAATGAAGCCGCGGTCGCGGGTTTCGTTATCGACGAATTCGACGTCGGCCCGCGCACCTTGCCGCAGCCCGCCGAGATCGATGTGAATGCGCTTCTGGCCCGGGTCACCGGTTCGGTCTTCGCCGACATTGAAGCCAAAGCCGCCTACTGGCAGCGCGCCCGCCGCGTTTCCCCTCCGCGCCGCCTGCCGCCCGAGCTGCCCCTCACCGACGGAACCGCCGATGTGCCCCGCATGGTCGAGTCGTTTCGCTTTGCCTATAACAATCTGCTTGAAATCTGGTCTCTCGTGCTGCCTCCGCATTCGTTGCTGGAACTCAAGCGCATGGCGGCGATGACCGCTGCGGATTTTCGCGTGGCCGACAGCTTATGGGCGCGCATTGTCTACGATTTTCTGGTCGCTTACCGTGTGCGCACCATTAACCGCGGTCACTTGCTGGGCGCGTTCATCCCGCTCTATCTCGCATGGGTGGCCGGGCACATGAATCTCACCCACGGCGGCATGAGGGCCGAAGCTCACATCGAGGCGGTTGCCGCCGCGTTCGAAGCCGAAAAGCCCTACCTGGTCTCGCGCTGGCGCTGGCCGGACAGATTCAACGCATGAATGTCTCTTACTCACAACACGCACCTCTGCGAGCCGCAACCACGGCCCGCCATCCTGCGCCTCAACGCGCGCTCGCCGTGCCCAAGCGCATGAAGGAGTCTGTACGATGATCCACCTGCTTGCGATCCTCTTCCAGCCCGACCGGAACATTACTCCGTATCTTGTCTATACCGAGAACGCTCCCATCTGGCACCAGATCGCGAATTCGCTGCGCCTCTCCCTTTACCGCGTTCTGTCGCTTCTCACCAGCGTGCTGCCCGGGATTCTCGCCTTCTTTGTTTCCCTGGGAATTTTCACCCTGATCGGCAAGCTTATGTCCGCCATTGTCCGCTGGGCGCTTACCGCGTCGTATTTCGATGCCCGCGTTGCCCGCGCCGGCGCCGGCTTTGACTGGAGCCCTGCGAACTCTCCCACCGCCATGGCCGCGCGCTTCACCTTCTGGTTATTCGTTCTGCTCGGCCTGCTGATTGGCGTCTCCGCGTTCGATACCTCCTACGCCACCGGAGCAGTGCTCTCATTCTCGCTTCTCCCCTACGTGGCGCACGGCGTCGGCGCCATCCTCATCCTCATCATCGGAATGCTCGTCGCCCGGTTTCTCTCCCGCTCGGTGCTTATCGGAGCGGTCAACGCGCAACTGCAGTACGCGCGCTTCCTCGCACTGGGAATCAAATGGCTGGTTCTGGTCCTGGCCGCCGCCATGGCGCTTGAGCATCTCGACGTCGGCGTTCAGATTGTCGAGCTCGCCTTCAGCATTCTCTTCGGCGGAATTGTGCTCACCCTGGCGCTCGCTGTCGGGCTCGGCTCGCGCCACCTGGTCAGCCGCTCGCTTGAAAGCCACGTGGAGAAGCCGGCCGCGCAGCCCGCCCCTCCCGCGCCGCAACCGGCCGAATCCATCCGTCACTTCTGAGCAGCCGCTGCACGTTTGCGTGGCGCTGGTCAGCGGCTTACCGCTCGGGGGGCGCCTGGAGCACAGCCACCGCCTCGGGTGCCACCGCGACGGAGCCGTTTCGGGCGGTAACGCCCTCGCGGGAGGCCAGCACCGTCTGGCTTCCCTCCGGTACTGAAAACGCGCGTTCTGCCGCTCCCAGGTTGCAGCACAGCGTGATTTGTCCGCGCGTGAACTGCAGCCATTTCTCCTGCTCGCTGTACGCGGCCTGGATATTCCCGGGCTCGCCGTTGTTAAGGCAAGGTTGCGTCCGCCGCAGCCGAATCAGTGCGCGATACCACTCCCGCACCGCGGCGTGTTCAGGCTGCGACGCTTCTTCCCAGTTCAGCTTGGAGCGCTCGAAGGTCTCGCGCCGTTCCGGGTCGGGAATCTGGTCCGGGTCCCATCCAAACGCGGCAAACTCTTCCTTGCGTCCGGCGCTCACCAGGCGCGCCATCTCCGGTTCGTGATCGGCAAAATACTGGAACGGCGCCGAGCAAGCCCACTCCTCGCCCTCAAAGATCATCGGGATGAATGGGCTGAGCAGCACGATGGCCGCGGCAATCTTGGCGCGCTCGAGCCCCGCGATCTGGTGCATCCGGTCGCCCACGGCGCGATTGCCGACCTGGTCGTGGTCCTGGATATAGCCCAGGAAGCGGTGCTGCGAAGTCCCGTGCACCGGCCGCCCGTGCTTGCGCTGCCGATACGGCGAGTAGATTCCGTCGTAGACGAACGTGTGTTCGAGCGCCTTGGCAAGCTGGCCCATCGATCCGAAATCGGCGTAGTAGCCATCCCGCACCCCGGTCAGCACGGCAAACAGCGCATGATGAAAATCGTCGCTCCACTGCGCGTCCACGCCCAAGCCGCCTGTCTCGCGCGGCGTTACCAGGCGCGGATCGTTCAGGTCGCTCTCGGCAATCAGTGTCAGGTTGCGCCCGGTCTCCGCTTTGAGCGTTTCCAACTCCGCCGCTAGCTGCTCCAGGAAGTGAATCGCCGAACGGTCGACAAACGCATGCACGGCGTCGATACGCAATCCATCGATGTGAAAATCACGCAGCCACATGCGCGCGTTGTCGCACAAGAAACGCCGCACCTCGTATGCGCCGCGGCCTTCCAGATTCACCGCGCCGCCCCAGGGCGTGTGGTGGGTATCGAGGATGTACGGCCCGAACTTGCCGGTGTAATTGCCCACTGGGCCAAAGTGGTTGTACACCACATCCAGCAGCACCGCGAGGCCTTTTTCGTGGGCGCCATTCACAAAGCGCTTCAGGGCGTCCGGGCCGCCGTAGGGTTCGTGCACCGCGAATAAGGCCACGCCATCGTATCCCCAACCGTGGTTGCCGGCGAAGGCCGCCAGCGGCATCAGCTCCACATGCGTG
>JAJZNH010000755.1 GCA_021811745.1 Acidobacteriota bacterium | reverse complement strand
CTGAATTGCCTCATGGTTTTCTCCGGGAGATTGAAGTGAATGTGCCGGCGCGGCGGCGCGATGGTTCGCCGCCGGCCGCGACGGTCGAGGATGCGATCGTCAGCGGGAATCTTGAAATCGCTGGGAACGGCGGCTGCGAGCGTGAGGTCTGAGAGTCACATCTGCTGGAGAAACCACACGGAAAAAGAGGTGCGAGACATCGCATCGCATGGACCTTCGGCGCAGGAAAACGAGCGATCTATTTGCGAACTCATTGTGCCATACGGTGGAGGCGGGCGCTGCGAACAGCCGCGCCGGCGGAGAGCGGCCGCTGGTGGGCATTGACTGGCTGCGGCTCTTTTTCGAGGACCTGCCGAGACGACAGAGAGGCATCCATTCCAGCCGCTTGAACAAGCCCTCGATACGGTTCAAACATATACTTTCTTGAAGTTATCAATGAGTTGTTTCGATCTGACTCGAATGCACACGGGCAGCAGCGCGCTGGGGATATGAAAACCGAAAAGCCGCTGTTGCCGGTGTGCGGGCTGCTTACTGTTTGCCTTGGGGCGGGAATTTCTTGAACATGTGATCGACATCGGCGTACAGGTGGTTGCGGTTGACCGTGGGCTTGTTGCTGAGTTCGGCCCGGGAAACGCCGCGCCACAGAAGTTGCTTGGAATTGCTGTCGAACAGATCGATGACCAGGTGTGCCGAGCGGACGTCGGTAACGCTGGTCGTTTCCTCGCCCAACCCTCCCCCCGGGCCCATGCCCCAGCCGCCCCAGCCCATGCCCATGCCCATGCCCCAGCCGCCGCCCCAGCCGCCGCCCATGCCGTTGTAATAGGTTTCGGCTTCCTTCTCGTTGTGGATATTGTCGGTGGCCATGATGGTGACCTGCCCGCCCGATGCTACCTGTTTCCATCCCGCGTGCTGCAGATCGCCATCGACCGCGTGCTTGATGCGATCGACGTCGAGCTGATCGGAAACCTTCACCTTTCCCCAGGAGTAGGTGTGATATTTGCTGAAATCCTCATGATGGTTGTAATCGACCTTGATGCCATCGGCAAAACCAGGCGCCGAAAACAATAAAAACGCGGCGCAGACTGCGGCCGCCAAGATAATCCGAATCTTGTTCATCCTCGACAATCCTCCTGCGCATTAGAGGGGCGCCGGTGCTTTCAGGTTTTGACCGGAGCAAAAAAAATGGCGTTATGTTCGCCCTCCGAGCACCCGTTGAACGGCGGAGGCGCTGGCGGAAGCCACCGGCGTCCCCGTTCAAGGATTGCCGCCTTGCTTACTTTGGCTGCGCCTGGTTCTCCTGGTTGCCCTGGCCGTTCTGCTGCTGGCCGTTTTTCGTAATGTCCTGGCCGTCGTAGAGGATCGTAGTGGACGAGCCGAAGCGCTTGTAGTCGGTGTACTTCACCACGTCGCGGATGTGGACGTCCTGATCCATATAGCCGTTGCCGCCGCTGAAGTGCAGGATGCCCTCGCCCTTGGTATAGACCGGGAACCAGTAATGGCCGTCGACCTGCTGTCTCCAGGTCATGAAGGGAGGATGCAGATCTTCCTGGCCTCGCTTGGTGTTATCGGGCACCATGCGGCCGTCGGTGACCACGATCTGCAGATCCTTGGCGTCGACCCAGATGCGCCCGGCCAGGTAGCGCTGGTGCTTTTCGATTATCTTGGGTGAGACGTCGAAGACGTAGCACTCCAGCGCGTCCACCTTCTGCCGGCCAACGTACTTGATGTTGTACTTGGGCACATCGGCGGTGGTCAGCACGAAGGGGTAGCCGTGCTGGATATCCTGCATGTCGGAGGGCGACATCATCACGCGGGTCAGGGTGCTGGGCGGCGCGTCCACTACCCTCTCCATGCGCGCCCCGGAGGGATCGAAGATCACGTCATCGACCTCGTACCATTCTCCGTCCACCTTATGGGTGTCGTCGTTGATGGTGTCTACCCGGGCGATGCGGCGGTAGGTGTAGTGGTTGAGCGCGTCCTGGAACTCGGTTTCCTTGGCTGAGAATTGCTTGACGATCTGATCTGGAGGGATGGTCGGCGGGCTCACATCCAGACGCCCGAAGCCGGAGTCGAGCGGCATGGGCGTGAAGGAATCCTGGGCCGGAGCGGTCGCGGCGCAGGCTGCGGCTAGAAAAAGAATCGACCACCAGGAGAGGCGCACGGTACATCCTCCTTGATTGCAATCGGGGACAAGAGTGCCGCACGAGAGATTCGCACCCTGTTTCTGCAACTTTAGACGCATGGACGCTGGATCGGGGAACCGAAGATTGTAGATTCGGGACAATCTGGTTCGGGGCGCAAGCGGTTGTCCGCTGAACCCGTATGCTTGGCATATCCCCCCAAGCTGCACTGGGTTTGCCGAACCAGGTGGGCGGCCAAGAAAGGGGAAGAAGTTCACGGCTCTCATGCCCGATACCTACCATGCACCGGCCCTGATCCTGACCGGGCTGTTGCTGCCAGCGTTTGGCTATCTCTATATCCGGTTCCGCGACACGCGCACGTTGCTGTGGCTGTCGGGGTTTTGCTGTTCCATGGCGGCGATGGTGCTGCTTTATACCACCGGCGCGCACGGATTATCGGGTGTGGTGTATCCCTGGCTGGCTGCGGCCGGGCAGTCGGTGCTGCTGGTGGGATCGGCACTTTTCCTGGCATCGTTGTCGCCCGTGCGGTTTGCCGCCGGACGGTTCCGCGTCCTGTATGTCGTTCCGTACACAGCCCCGCTGGTACTTTACGCGATCGTGCTCTACGGGTTCGACCACGGTGCGCCACGTTCAGGAGCCGGTTTCCTGATTTTCCCGGTGCTGGGCGTGCTGTCCTACCTGGCAGGTCTTGCCTGGAGCGCCGCCAAGTACACCATGCCGCGCTGGGTTTCGCTCACTGTATGCTTCGCGGCGGGCGGATGCGTTTTCTGGGGACTGTTCCAACTGGGTGCGGCGTGGGCGCTGACGCTGATCGGCTCCGCCAACTTCCTGATGACCGCCTTGCTGGTGGTCTTCGCCTTCCGGCGCTTTTCGCCGGGGGTGGTGCTGAGTGTGCTGGGTTTTGGCGCCTGGTCGCTTTCGGCGGTGCGCGATCTTCCCGCGGCCCCGGACATGGGAGAGGGATTTTGGCGCCTGATCCAGGTGATCGCCATGGGGAAAGTGGTGGCGGCGATCGGTATGATCCTGCTGGCGCTGGAAGATGAGGTGGCTGCCAACAAGGCGGCCGAGGAGCGCGAACGCCGCGCCCGGCGCGAACTGGAGGCTTATACCCGACTGATCCTGGCCCGGCGCCGGCTGGAGGATTTCGACCGGCAAGGGAACGAAATCTGCGAGACGGTGACAGCGAACAGCCGGTTTGCGCAAGCGGCACTGTTGCTGCACGGCACTGGGCGTTACCGGCTGGCTGGGGCGGCAGGATTCGATGCGGCAACCATCCGCGCGCTGGAGGATTTGGCCGCGCGGATTCCACCCACGGGTTTTCTGGCTCCCGGCTCGGCTGCATCCGCGGTGGACGACAGCCAGACGGTGGTTCTCGATCTGGAGCCGTGGTTGTGGCCGGGCGACGATCTGAAGCGCCTGGGCCTGACCACGGTGCTTGCCGTACCGATGGTGAACCGCTCGGTGACGGAAGGCGCCTTGCTGCTGGCCGGCCCGCGGCCTCTTGCGGATAAACCCGCCGGGAGCGATCGTGAAGCGTTGCGCCCCGATGACCTTTTGCCCATCGAGATGCTGGCCGGACGCCTGCTGGCCACGCGTAGCCAGACCATGATGTTTGAAAAGCTCATGGACTCGGAGAAGTTCGGCCACCTGGGGCAGTTGGCGGCTAACGTGGCCCAGCAGCTCAACAACCCGCTGACCGTGATCCTGGGGTACGCGTCGCTTCTCGACGGCACCTCGGACCTCGACGCGCAGGATCGCAAGGCGGTGGAATCGATCCTGACCGAAGCACCGCGCATGCGCAACACGCTCGACAGCCTGTCGCGCATCGCGCGGCCGCAGAGCGCTCAGTTGGCCGCGGTTTCGATTTCCGAACTTCTGACCGATCTGGGCGAGCTGCACCGTCCCGATTTTCTGCAGCGCTCGATCGAGTTCCGCCTGAGCCTGGCCCCGAACTTGCCGCGGGTGATGTGCAGCGCCCAGCAATTGCGCCAGGCGGTGCGCCACTGCCTGCAGTTTGCGATGGAGGCGGTAGAGAACTCGGGGGAGACGCCGGACCACCCGCGGGCCGTACGCCTGGAGGCGGCCAGCGAGGGCAACATGGTGCAGATCCTGGTGGCGCATTCGGGGCTGGGATTCCTGAGTCCGGAACGCGCCTTCGATGCCTTCATGCCGACGCAGACCGGCAAGGAGACGGCGGGATTGGGGTTGAGCCTGTGCGCCACCATCATGCGCGACAACAACGGCCGCGCCTCGGCCGTGAACATCGAGCCGCGCGGGGCGGCCATCATCCTGGAACTGAAGGCGGCGTAGGTCATTCGCGCTGGCGGTTGGAGAAAATCGCAACTTGAGAGTTGTGCCCCCTGAGCATGGCGGCTCTGGAACCGCCTTGAACCGCCGCTTTCACGATCCCCGTAGAATGAAGATGGATGGCTTTTACCGAACAATACGATGTTGCCGTCGTGGGCGCGGGCCATGCGGGATGCGAGGCGGCCATGGCGGCTGCGCGCATGGGGCTGAAGACTGCGCTCATCACCATGAACCTCGACCTGATCGCGCAGATGAGCTGCAACCCGGCGGTGGGGGGCGTGGCCAAGGGCCACCTGGTGCGCGAAGTCGATGCCCTGGGGGGCATCATGGGCGAAGTGGCCGACGCCGTCGGCATCCAGTTCCGGCTGCTCAATGCCTCGCGCGGCCCGGCGGTCTGGAGCCCGCGCGCGCAATGCGACAAGCAGCTTTACCGCGTGAAGATGCGCGAGGTGCTGGAATCGCAGCCCGGCCTGCACATCCGCCAGGCAGAGGTTGTGGACCTGGTGGTGGAAGTACAGGGAACAGAAAATCGGGGACGAGGGACGAGGGACGAGGGACGGGAACCAATGCCGGGTGCTCCGGGTCTCGATTCTGAAAGCTGGGAACAATCGGCTCTTGACGTTCCGCCCGAACTTCCGCGGCCTGCCCGCCCGCGTCGCCGCGTTCTCGGCCTCAAGCTGCGCGATGGGCGCAGGCTCATGGCCGGGGCGACCATCATCACCACCGGCACGTTCCTGAACGGCCTGATCCACTGCGGCGAGGAGCGCTACCCGGCCGGC
>JAJZNH010000402.1:3258-5230 GCA_021811745.1 Acidobacteriota bacterium | reverse complement strand
GCTCATCATTCCTATCCTGGGCTTGATCGAGGTTGGCGGCTGGCATGGCCTGGTGAAGAAGATTTACGAGCGTATGCACAGCAATGATTACGTGCATCTGTGGAGCACGCTGGGCACCTTCTCGGGCAATCCCATGGGCGTGCATTGGACCGGCATCGTCTTCGGCCTGGGCGGTGCCATCGCCTTCGGCTACTGGACCACGGATTTCCTGGTCGTGCAACGCGCCATGGCGGCAAAGGATCTGCGCTCGGCGCAGCTTGCGCCCATCATCGCCGCATACTTCAAGATGGTGGTGCCGCTGATCGTTATTCTTCCCGGCCTGCTGGCGCTGGCCGTACTGCCTTACAAGCTGGTTCCGGAGAGCGCCATTCGTCCCGGCTTGCACAGCTACAACGAGGTGCTGCCGCTCATGCTGGCGCGTTATGCTGGGCCCGGCCTTCTCGGCCTGGGCGTTACGGCTCTGATCGCCGGCTTTATGTCGGGCATGGCCGGCAACGTGAGCGCCTTCGCCACAGTGTGGACTTACGACATCTACCAGCCCTTTGTGCGCAAGGATAAATCGGACGATCACTACGTGCGCGTGGGGCGCTGGTGCACGATTCTCGGAGTCATTCTTAGCATCGGCAGCGCGTATTTCGTCACCCACTTCAAAAGCATTATGGATTATATGCAGGCGCTGGTCGGCTTCTTCATTTCGCCGCTCTTCGGCACGGTTGTGATCGGCATGACATGGAGACGCGCTACGCCTAAAGGTGGATTTTGGGGGCTTCTCGCCGGTACCGGGTCCTCGATAGCGATGTTCGCCGCTGTCAGAGCTCATCCTGCATGGCTGCGCTACGTGGCGCTTTCGCCCGACGCCAAGGACATGGCGGAAAATTTGTACCGAGCGCTCTGGTCCCTGCTCATCTGCGTTCTGGTCACCATCGTTGTGAGCCTGTTTACCGCGCCCAGGCCGGAGGAGCAATTGAGCGGCTTAGTGTGGGGATGTACGCAGTTTCCTCAAGAAGAGCCAGTGCCGCTCTGGAAGAAACCTATCTTCTGGGGCGCTGGTGTAGCGGTCTTCTTCGCGGTTTTGCAATGGATGTTCTGGTAAGGAGAAGGGTCATGAGAAATCCGCGGACAAGGCAGTGGCATTTTCTAATCCTTGCGCTGATCTGTTCTCTGGCTGGCCTCGGAAGCGTTTGCTTCGCAGCAGCACAAGAAAGTAAGTCCGGCTCCTCCGATGCGTTCTTCGCACTACCCCTCGCCAAGGGAAAAGGTTCCTGCCCCCGTACCTTGTACCATGCGGGCATTCCTTTCATCGAAACGGCCTGGCATCGGCCGGCGAGCGGAACCACGCAGATCAAAGTCGGCGCACAAGTAAAGCGGATCTACCTTTTCGGAATGACTGAAGCTGCGGGGGTCGCCGCCTGGGGTGATCCCAAGGACTATTCTCAGCGATTCTTTGTCGGCGATCACCTCGGGCAAATCCGCCTGGCTTATGCCGATGGGTCCACCCAAGATTTTCCATTGATTCTCGGCGAAAGCGTCTGGTGGGGCCTGCCGTTTTATCAATACCAGGATCCGTTCCCAACCAATGCGCAACTCCGCAATGCCCTTGCCCGTTCGCTTCGCCTTTATCCCGCCGCGCCTGTTCCGGACGGTAATTACGTCGCCGTGATTAGGCCCGGGGCAGCTCCGCTGAGCAGTATTGAGATCGAGGATTTTCCACAGAAGAAAGGCGGGGTTGTAATCTCCGCAATTACGGTTGAGTCTTCAGAGACAACCGGCATCGCGGGCGCGAGCAGAATCTTTTCAGGCAACATCCCGGTGGATTTCAAGCGGTTTGCGCAAGAAAGGCCACTGCGCCCGAGCGGCGTGGACGAGCAGGAGACAGAGCAGCGCTTGCATGACCTTCAGATGGCTCTCTACACGAACGTTGCTGAATATGCCCAACCGGTTTCGGCCCCGGCCCCGACAGATTACTCGATAT
>JAJZNH010000402.1:1169-3248 GCA_021811745.1 Acidobacteriota bacterium | reverse complement strand
AAGCGCCTTCTATGCAAACGTGCAGGACATGTTGGCGAAGATCGATCCGGATGGCATGTATCACACTTCGACGCGCGGCGCGATTTCCTGGAACGGCGAGGGCTTTGGCACGTACCGGACGAATGTCGGAATCTACTACGGTGACTCGTGGTCGCGCGACATGGGACGCACGATGCAGGAGCTTACCGAGCTTGACTACCTCAATCAGGCCGCCCGCAACGCCGATTACAGCTTCCGCATGGCGCGCCTTTGGTCAGAGAATCCCGCGCTCAAGTACGAGGGACATACGTTACCGCCTCACTGGAGCCGCGTGATCAACAAGCCCAATTTCGCCCAACCCTTCGAAAATGATGGTCATGGCTTGATTTCGATCTTTCTTTATAAGCTGTGGCAGAGACGGCCCGACCGCGATGCCTGGCTGCGCGCACACTGGACGGATGTAAAAGCCGCTGGCGATTGGATTCCATGGCAGTTCGATCACCCGCAGATATCCGGGTCGGCGGACGGGGTGCTCGCTACCACCGGTGAATCCGCGGGAGGAAAGGGCTACTCAGTCTATCCCGACTCCATTTGCATGACGGCTCTGGAGGCCTTGGCGCAGATGGCAGACTCGATCGGGGAAACACAATCCTCGTCGCTTTGGCGCGACCGCGCGGAGAAGATGCGGAAAGCGATCTCCGCCAGATACATCGTTAATGATCCGAAGTATGGCCGCGTCTGGACTCTTGCCGATGCCGGCTGGCCGAACAAGAGCACCGTACTGGGGCCGTTAATCTCTACCGCGGATTACAGGGGATTCGCGCCTGAGGATATTTACGCGGCTTGGAAACCCGTCGACGAAGCCACTTATCAGCGCCTCGTCGACACTTATCGCCCATTCGGGTTTTACGGTTGGGCGATGGGCTACGGGCAGGGATTTGTTACGCAATCCGCGCTGCTCCTTGACCGCATGCATGACGCCACGCAGATGCTGGACTGGGCCGCAAAGGAAATTTACGATCCCCGCTTCGGTTCGTTTGTCGTGCCGGAGGGTGTGCAGGTGGATCCGTCGGGAAAATTCTGGTATAGCACCGGCGACCTGGGCAATGGCGTACAGGAAGCGGAAATCGTCAAAGTCATACGTTTAGTTATCGGTGTGGACGACACAGAGCCGGCTCGTATCCAGCTCTTTCCGCGAATGCCTTTTGACTGGAAGACGATCGAGGTGGACAAATACCCGGTCTTGTTGGAACGGAATGGAAAGCTGCAGATGGCACGGATGCATTACAGGCTGGAGCGCGTGCCGGCGGGGATGCAGTTGGAGGTCTCTGCCGATCATGATCTGGGGCCGGTCACGGTTCGTCTCGGGCCCTTTGAGAATCAGCCGCAACCCTCAGCGATCAGAGTCAACGGACGAGTGCCGGCGAAGGCATCCGTAGAGCACAGTGGCGATTCCTGGTGGATTAGACTTGCGTTGCGTATAGGCCTTGATACCGGCCCCTCCAGACATTGAGGGTCCGCAAGGAGAAAGCAACTTACTTCAGGTGAGGTATGGCATGAGCAGAGAACGTCACATGCTGCCGGTATGGTTCTTCATCGGCCTGTTGCTGACCATATACGGTGTTATCATTCTCATCACGTCGATTAGCGAGTGGTCCAGGCCGCCAGACGTGGTTCTTGCTAGGTACCATCCTGGCGTTTGGGGCGGCATCCTGCTCTTGCTGATCGGCGGCTTTTACGTCGTGCGCTTTCGCCCGCGGCCGGAGCGCAGGAAGTAGCTCCTGGCGACCGGTCTCTCGTCGGAGTATTGTCTCAAGGAGGTTGCTATACTTGTGGTTTTCAGGGTGGGAGTGCTCAACCACGGCGGCGCAGATAGCGAGCACAGTGCCCGGTTTGCCCTGCCTCGTTGTATCAGCCCAGAATTGATATGAGGGAAATCTGTGAATATCAGAGAGATTGCCCGGCGCGCCCGCGTTTCTCATTCGACCGTTTCGAGGGTCATTAATCAGGTTACAACGGTCGATCCAAAGCTGGCTCGCCGCGTACAAGCGGTGATCGAGGAGGTGGGATACAGGCCTAACTTTCAGGCCCGCGCTCTGG
>JAJZNH010000402.1:0-1159 GCA_021811745.1 Acidobacteriota bacterium | reverse complement strand
TTCTCTATTTTGAACGCGCCGCCGTCGAGCAAGGCTACGAGGTTCTGGTCAGCTTTGCCGATACCGAGACTCTACCCGATCACGTGACCGTCTGCGCATCCCGGATGCAGGAGCGCCAGGTTGAGGGAATTGCGGTTCTTACCTTCGGCATGGAAGAGCAGTTGGCCAAGTTTCCGATCAGTGTGCCGATGGTCTATGCCGGCGCCGATCACGATCTGAATGACGTCCGCAACGTACGCATCAACTATCTTCCCGGATTCCGCGACGCCATCCGGCATCTGGCCGAGTTCGGCCATCAGCGCATTGGTTACCTGAGCGGCAAGCTGAGCTGGAGCAGCATGAGAACCCGCTTCGAGGCGCTCCGCAAGGCGATGAGGCTTGCTGGAGTTGCGTTCGACAAGGATCTGGTGGCTGAATGCGACCACACCTGGGATGGAGGCTCAGCGGGGATGAACATGCTGCTCAACCTGCCCAAGCCGCCGACCGCGGTGATGTGCTGCAATGACGTGGCGGCGGTGGGAGCGTTGAAGACGCTGGCTGCAAAGGGTCTCCGTGCAGGAAAAGATATTGCCCTGATCGGTTTCGACGATCTGACGCTCTGCCGGTTTACCCAGCCTCCACTTACCAGCATTCAATTTTCCCCGCGCGAACTTGCCGGTCTCGCATTTCGAGCGCTGCTCGAAGAGATGCAGGGTGTGACCAAGAAGACAAACTACGAGTATAAGACTCGCTTTGTCCTGCGCGAGTCGACCTGCGCACCGAGAGCCTGAAGAATCATATCGAGTAATTTTGCCGTGAGTCTGTCTTCTTACATACCGCGCGAGTTACAGCCGGTCGTCTATGTCATTCATGACTTTCATCAAATCAGCATGATCTGTGTGCTCAAGCCGCCAAGCCGCGTCTCTCATTGGCGCAACGGCTTCCCTCCAGCGCGCGCCCATGATTCATTCGAAACGATGAAACAGATTGGATCCTCAGCCGTATCGCCGGCCGCAACTTTTATGACGAGAAATTTTAGAATTGCTCCCAACGGGCGTGAACGAACTCAGGAGGATTTTCAAGATGCTGAAGCGCAGGGAATTCCTAAAGACGGCTGGCGCGGTAGCCGCTGAAATGGCTACTATGCCGCATTTAATTGTGGCAGAGATCCCCGCCCATG
>JAJZNH010000591.1 GCA_021811745.1 Acidobacteriota bacterium | reverse complement strand
CTTGACGGCGGATCAGGTTCTCGGGCGTGTCGCGCTCCGCCGCGTGGAGCGACTTTTTTTTTAGCCGCAGGCCCATGCGCTTGAGCCATCGACAAAGCCAGGAGTTATGAATCTTCACCCCTGCCTGCTCATCGAGCTTGATCTGTAACTCGGCCAGCGTCAAGTCCGATTGCGCTGTAAGCCATTGGCGGAGCAGGGCCTGTTCGGCAGCTCTGATCTTGGGCTTGCGACCTGGTTTGTAGGTGGGCCCTGCCATGCTCCCGGTGCGCGTATAAGCCGCCGAGACCTTTTTCGCCCACCCCAGACTGACGCGAAATTCCGCCGCCAATTCCTCCAGCGTGCCGTATCCCTGCTCATAAGCCGAAAGAAAATTGCGGCGCTACTCCCCCTCGTAGGCTTTAGCCATACGCTTTGCCTCGCGGAAGAGTCGCCATCTGTAGTCTACAGCATTATGCAGGATGCTCTAGCCCTCGTTGCGGAAGGTGGAGGGCCTTGCGGTGGAAAGAATCCGGCCTTCACGAATATCGACATATTCGTCAGTGAAGGGACGTTTGAAGAAGGTGGTCCAGAGGTAGTTGATCGAATAACGTGCGGCCATGGTCAGCATACCTTCGCTCTTCAAGCGGCGCGCGGAGGACCACATCTTCAGATCAAAGCTGAACCGCACCTCCCCCACCTGGTTCAGGCGGCGCGCGATGTCCGTATCTTCTCCGTAAAAGCTGATGGCCAGATTGAAGCCGCCGATGGCCTCAAGCGAGCTGCGGCTCACCACAAAGTTGCCTCCCTGCACCATCGATCCCACGCGCAGGATGTACCGATTAATCGCATAGGTGACCCAGGCCGTCATGTAAAACACGCGTACCAGGCGGCGCTGACGAGGCGAGAGATCGTAGTAAACCAGCGGCCCGGAGAAGGCCGCCAGCGGGCGAACGGCCCTACCTCTGGCTGAACCTGTCCCGGCCTGCGCAGCCTCTGCCGCTTCTGCCGCGGCAAAGGTCAAAAGCACCTTTTCGACCCACCCCGGAGGCAGGCGGGAGTCGGCATCGACGTTGGCGATCAGCTCTCCCGAACTGGCGGCAAAGCCGGCCTGCCGGGCGTGAGTGAGGCCCTTGCGCGGCTCCTCCACCACCATCACTCCAGGAAAGCTGCGGGCCACCTCGCCCGTGCGGTCGGTGCTGGCGTTGTTCACCACGATGACCTCGCAGCTTCCCGGAGCAAGGCCGCTGGTGGCCGGATCGATCTGCTGGAGGATGGACTCGAGACAGGCCGGCAGGTAGGCCTCCTCGTTGAACGCAGGAACCACGAAGCTCACGCGCATGGAAGAAGACTACGCGGACAATGTTGCAGAAAGAGAAATCTTCCCCCGATGGAGACTTTTTCTGCACGGTGTCCCTTGGTCTCAACCTTCCGGACGCTTTCCTCGGCCCCGGGCCCCAGCGGGTTCGTCTGCTGGGGTGGAACGGATTTGCCACCAAAGGCCCGTTGTGGAGGACCCCTCAACCGCAAAAGGCAAAGAGCCTAGGAAGGCATTCCCCATGCCGATGAAAATATGCCGCATAGAGATTTCGTCTGGAGTTTTGGCTAGTGGGAACTCCCTAACCCATCATGCTGGTGGTAGTTGGGATAGGGCGGAATGGATATCTCAGGAATTGGGTGCTGCTTGAGTTCCTCCAACACGATCTGCACCGAGCGCTCCAGTTGCAGGTCGTGGCCGGCAGCAACATCCTTCGGATACTCCTGGACTTCAACGTCTGGGGAGATGCCATGGCCCTCCACCTCCCATTGGCCATGCAGCCCATAAATGGCGTAACGAGGGGCGGTGACGGTGCCGCCATCCATCAGCACGGGATAGCCCCCGATGCCGACCAGGCCGCCCCAGGTGCGAACGCCCACCAGAGTTCCCAGCCCGGCTTTGCGGAAGTACCAGGGCATGGCGTCGCCGCCGGAGCCTGCCGACTGGTTGATGATCATCGCCTTGGGGCCGAAGATGGCTCCCTGCGGATCATGCACCGGCTCGCCATCGCGTCCGATGGCGCCGCTCAACGGCTTCTGGCCCAATACGTTGACGATGTAGTCGGCGATCAGGCCGCCCTCGTTGTAGCGCTCATCAAGCACCACAGCCTGTTTGTCCAGTTGCGCGTAGAAGTAGCGGTTGAAGTTGTCATAGCCGGCGCCCCCGGTGTTGGGCATGTAGATGTAGGCCACCTTACCGCCGGAGAGCGCGTCCACCTTGCGCAGATTGGATTCGATCCAGTCCAGATTGCGCAGGCCATGCTCCGAGGCCACCGGAATCACGGTGACGTCTCTTGCGTCGCTCCCATCCGGCTTGCTGCCAACCCGTATCACCGTTTGCTTGCCCGCCGTGCCGTCGAAGAAGCTATACAGGTTATCCTTCGCGTTCAGATCCCGGCCATTCACCGCCAGCAGATACTCCCCAACGTTCACGTTGATCCCCGGCAGCGTGAGCGGCGCTTTGAGCGACGGCGTCCAGTTCTGTCCGTTGTAGATCTTGGCGAACTTGTAGCGGTTGTTCTCGATGGTGTAATCGGCTCCCAGCAGGCCGGTCTTCGGCCCATGGTCCGGCGGGCGGGGCCCACGGACGAACATGTGGCCGACCTCAATCTCGCCCAGCATCTCGTTGCACAGATAGGTGAACTCGGATCGCGACGCCAGCCCGTCAAGGTACGGCTGGTACTTCGCATAGATGATCTTCAGATCCAGCCCGTGCAGGTGGGCGTCGTAGAAGAAGTCTCTCTCGATGTGCCAGGTCTCGCGATACTCCTGCCTCCACTCGGCGCGTGGATCGATGACCGCAAACATGCCGGTGTTCTTCACCGGCTTGCCCTGCGGCGCCTGGGGCGAGCCCGCCTTCAACTGGGCGATGGGCGCAATGAACCAGCCCTTTTCACCCATGGCGAAGAGCTTCTCGCCATTGGCAGAGACGCGAAAGCGGGTCAGGTTGCTCAAAACCTCTTCCGTCTTGCGGGTCTTGGTCGTAAATCTCCACAGGGAGCGAATCGGCGGGCCATCTTCGCTCGACGAGCGTCCCACGGGGGCGCCCTCGGCCAGAAACAGGACACCTCCTTTGCCTACCTGCAAATCAATGTAATTGCGCGTCGGAATCGGCAAAGCCAGAATCCGATTCCCGATTCCGGGCAGGTCGATCACGGTCGGTTTCACCTGATCTTTCCGAGCTGCGCCTTTCTTCTCGCCGTTGGCCGCGGCAGTTTTGGCCGCGCTCCCGTCAGAGGCGTTTTGCGACGCCGCGTCGGCATCCTCTCCGGCCTTGTCGGTATCCTTGGCGGCACTCTCTTCATCGCTCTCAGGGGGCACGGGGGAAGCGCCGTCCTTGGCCAGCACGATGACATAAGGGCTGCTGCTGGTAGCCCGGTCGAGCGTGGACAGATCGATTCCGGCGTCCGATGGTCCACTGTTCGTGGAAGCCGTAAAGTACAGGTACTTGCCGCCGGAATCGAAGACCGGGTCCGCTGCATTGCTCATTCCATCCGTTATCTGCGTGGACTTGTGCGTAGCCAGCGAATAGAAGAACACCGCATGGAGTTGGTTCTCCAGATCGCGCGTATAAGCGATCCACTGTGAATCCGGCGACCAGCTCAACCGCATGTTGGCGCCAAACCCGCCCCGCAGCGCCGTATCGACCAGCACCGGCTTGCCGGCGGCGACATCCACATACCACAGGTGCAGATGGACATCGGTATAGGCGATGTACTTCGAGTTGGGAGACCACTGCGGATGGTAGTAGAAGGACGGGTGCGGCCCAAGGCTGATCACCTTGGGCGGCCGCAGCCCATCCTGATCGCGAATATAGAGCTGATACTCACCCGATGCATCGCTGAAATACGCAATCGACTTTCCATCCGGAGACCAGGCCGGATCCCGCTCTTCGATTCCGGGCGTTCCGGTCAGGTTGCGCGTGTCTCCCTTTTCCGCCGGCAGCGTGAAGATATCCCCGTGCGCCTCCGCCACCACCCGCACGCCGGAGGGCGAGATGCCGATGTTCTGCACTTCATTGGCGGGAATATTTCTCAGGCGTGGCATCAGATCCGGAAGATCGCCATGGATGGTGACATGTACGGCATGCTCCTTGCCGCTGGCCAGATCGTACAGATGCAAGGAGCCGAACTGCTCGTACACCAGCGCGCCGGGTCCTGCCGCCACCGTCTTCAGATCGTATCCATGGTTTTCCACCACCTGTGAAACGGTCTTCGTCTGCGTGTCATAGCGGAAGAGTGACACCGGGCCGTTCCGGTCGGAGAGGAAATAGACCGACTTCCCCTCCCATACCGGATTGAAGTCGTTGGAATTCTCGCGTGGAACCTTCACCAGATCCAGAGTCTTCATGTGCACCAGCCACACCCTCTTGGTCTGCCCGCCACGGTAGTGCTTCCAGGCATCCTCCCATTGCAGGAACGGCTCATAAGCAAAGGTGCTGCCGTCCGCAGAAAAGCTTCCCTCCGCAGCGGTGGGCAGCGGGAGCACGGTGGGGATCCCGGTTCCATCCGTACGCACCTCAAAGATCTTGAAGAAGTCCGCGTAGCTGGTGCGCATGGAAGCAAAGAGCACCTGTTTGCCATCGGGCGTCCAGCCCACGGCGTAGCTACCGGTTGGCTCCCAGGTCAATCGTCTAGGCACGCCACCCTCGGCGCTCACCACGTAGACGTCCGTCTGTCCATTTTCGCGGGCCGAATAAGCGATCTGGTTTCCATCGGGAGAGAAGTACGGCCCTGCCGCCACGGAGCCCATGGAGGTCAGGCGCTCGGCCTCACCACCCGAACGCGCCACGGTCCATATGTCATCGGCATACAGAAACGCGATCTTGTCTTTGCTCAACGAGGGATCGCGCAACAGCAGGGTCTTCGCGGGCTGGCTCTGAGCCCATGCTGCCAGTCCCAGGCTGGCGAAGACAGTGATTGAGACGGCGACGACAATGCGTCCAAAGCAAATCCGAAGCCAGGGCATTAGGTGAGACCTCGCGTAGTATCCTTGCGGCAAAGCAAAAAGTCGAACTTCCGGTTTGGCTGAGGATAGCACTCTTCGGCCCCATGTTTGGTTTTCATCCTTGCCGTCAGCGGCAGCCCCGGAGCGAAGCCCCTTTTGCTCGTTACCAACGCCTGCCGCTTCCAGCGGCGGCGCCAGGGCCTGGCTGGGACGGCGGCAGGTGCGAACGCCGGCCAGTGGGGGTTCAGGAGGAGGGTGGTCTTTGGCGATCTCA
>JAJZNH010000307.1 GCA_021811745.1 Acidobacteriota bacterium | reverse complement strand
CGAGAAGGCGCAGGCATCTTCGTTGGAAGAGCGTTTGCGGCCACGGTCAGTCAGTGCCGCCGCGGAGTAGCGAATGAGGACCGTGTCCACCGAAAGCCTCCCGTTCGACAGTTTACACAGCGCACCAGGCTCCGCCGTCAGCGGTTTTCAGTGTCTTGGAGCCGTGGGTTCTGCCGGCGCGCCGGGCGCGGGCAGAGAAGCGGGCGGGGGCAGCTCGAAGACCTGGATGGCGCCGGCGTTCAGCACCGCCACCCGGCGCCCTGAAGGTGAGATGGCGACATTGCCGCCGGCGTCGAGAATGGGGGTGGCCGGAGACTCGAAGACCACCTTGCCGGTAGCGGCGTCGAAGACCTTGACCCATTGCCCCTTGATATCGTCGCTGCCCAGGGGATTGAAAGCGTTGACCGAGTGGCTCACATAAAGGCTTTCGCGCGCGAAGCGCAGCCCGTCGAACGACATGGTCAGCAGCGGCCAGATGAGGCGGTCAGGCGTCAGGTCGATCCACATGGTCTTGCCGTCGGTGTTCATCGCCACCAGGGCGTCGTTGCCCGTATCGGTGCAGGCAGTGGCCAGGACCTGGGTCTGGGAGATGAAGTCGAGGTCTGGCGTGCAGGCCGATTTCACGTTGCCGAGAATGGTGTCGCCGCCGCTGAAGCGGTTCAGGTCGACTGCCCACTCCACGCCCTTGCCGCGGAGGCTGCCTAGGTAGCCGTCGGTGTTGATGGGCAGGTGGATGAGGGTGTGGACCCGGCTGACCAGCATCACCCGCTTGGTCGCGAGGTCCATGATGCGGACCACGATGTCGGGCGGGGTGCTGCTTTCGCCCGAGTTCTCGTCCGAATCGGTGCTGCCGGAGTCCATTTGCGCCGAAGTGCCCGCGGCGCCGGCCTGGGGCGCTGGCTGAACGGGCTCGCGGGAGTTGGTGACGAGGTAATTCTGCGCCGGATCCATGTCGATGGAGAGCAGCGGGCCGGGAAAGCGCAGCATGGGGGTGAGGTTGAGGGTGGGGTCGCCTTCCAGCAGATCGTTGCCGACGCGGAACAGGAAATGGCCGTCGTGCAGCATCCACAGATACCGGGCGCGGTCGTATACCATCCAGTTCCGCTCGGAATCGAGCGCGCCAGAGGGCAGGTCGAGAACCACGGCGCGAATTTCGCGCTCGTCGGTCTGATCCACGCCGGGGACGCGGTGCAGCAGCGCGGGTACGCGGAAGGTGAACAGAATCTGGTTTTCGCCCATGAAGTCGAGCGAGGCGAGGGCGTTGCGCTGGCCAAGGTAGAGCGGTCCCGGCGGCGCAAAGCCAAGGCTGTCCACGGAAAGGGACCATGTAGGCGCGATGGAAGGTTTCTGGGGAAAACGGCCGTTGAGATCGTGGATTTGGGCTAATTCGGAATCGGGATGGGAGGCCGCGGCGGCGGCCGGCACAGCCAAGCCCGCCGCAGCCAGACCCACCGCAGCCAGCCACAGGCCGGCGCACATCCACGGGCCCGGAACTCTCGGCGCGATTGCCATTGCTTTGTATTCTCGCCGATGGAGGATGGTTTTGGGCAGGGAGGCAAGGCCCGCTCTGTGCGACAGTAAAAGGATGCAAAAGCCGGACGTAAGCGGGCGGGAGCCGGGGAGGCAGGCTGAGGACGGCGCCGATCGGCGGCCGGCGAGCAGCCGGGCGTTTCTGGGCTACGGCGCCTGCGCGCTGGCGGGAACCCTTTGGGGCACCGGATTTTTCTGGGGCCGGCTGGCACTGGACGAGATGAGCGTCGATTCGATGGTGCTCTACCGGTTCCTCTTCGCCTCGCTGGGCATTTTGCCGGTGGCGCTCACGCGGCGGGTGCGGCTCACCGGGAGCGAATGGCGGATCCTGCTGCTGGCCGCAGCCTTCGGCGTGCCCATCCAGTTTCTGCTGCAGTTCCAGGGGTTGGCTCACACCACGGTGAGCCACGCCGCGCTCATGGTGGGCGCCATGCCGGTGCTGCTGGCGGCGGCGGCGGTGCTGTTTGCGGGCGAGCGGCTGGACGCGCTGGGCTGGGCGGCGCTGGGCGTCTCCACCTGCGGAGCGGCGCTGGTGGTACTGGGCGGCAGCCGCGCCCGGACCGGCAACGAGGCCCCGACGCTGGGCGGCGACCTGCTGGTGATCGTCTCGCTGATTGTGGCGCTGGCGTGGATCCTGCTGAGCAAAAAACTGCTGGAGACGCACAGCGCCGCGGTGGTGAGCGCCTACACGATTCTGAGCGGCACGGCCATGCTGCTGGCGTGGTACTTCGGGCCGGCGCTGTTCGGGCGGCACGTGACGCCGCTGCCGGTGGCAGGGGTGAGCGGGCGGGCGTGGGCGGCGCTGGCCATCAGCGGGGTGCTGTGCACGGCCACCACTACGCTGCTGTGGAACTGGGGCATGCACCACGTGCCCGCCTCCCGCGCCGGGGTGTTCCTGAACATTGAGCCGGCGCTGGGCTCGATCCTGGGCGTGGAGCTGTTGGGCGAGCGGCTTGGCCCCTTCGCCTGGTTGGGCGGCGCGCTGATTGTGGGCGCGGCGGTGGTGCTGACCACCCGCAGCCACAAGGCCGAACCGGAAGTGATCCTGGAGTAGGCACGGCTTGCCCCACCCCTACGCGTGACGGAATATGTTTGATTCCAAGAGGCTTATGGAGGTGGTGGCGCAGCATCCGTCCGGATGTTGGGCAGCGATCGAAGACTTCGCTCCTTCCGCGTGATCTACCAACGGCCTTTGCAATTACACAGTAGACATACGGGGTTGAGCCACGTTGGCAACGTACCACTGATACGCATTCCTCATGCCTGTATCGAAATCTGTTGGAGCCGACCAGCCAAGTGTGCGCAGACGGCTGACGTCCATGACCTTGCGCGGCATGCCATCGGGCTTCGAGGTGTCGAACGTGAAGACTCCCTTCCATCCGATAACATCGGCAATACCTTGAGCCAATTCCAGGATCGTCATATCCCGTCCGGTGCCAACGTTCAAAAATAGCTCGCCCGAATAATTCTTCATCACGAAGACACAGGCATCCGCCAAATCCTCTGAGTAAAGGAATTCCCGCCTCGGCTTGCCGGTGCCCCACAACTCAACCGTCGCGGCGTTGGCGACCTTGGCAGCATGGATCTTCATGATAAGGGCAGCGACAACATGGCCGTTTTCCGCATCGTAACGGTCTCCTGGACCATAGAGATTGGTTGGCATTACGGAAACAAAGTCGCAACCATATTGGCGGCGATAAGCCTGACACAATTTGATACCCGCGATCTTTGCGATGGCGTACCACTCATTGGTCGGCTCCAGCGCTCCTGTTAAAAGAGCCTCTTCCCGCATTGGCTGCTCTGCCATGCGGGGATAGATGCAGGACGAGCCAAGGAACAGAAGCTTCTTTACGCCCGTGCTCCGCGCCGATTCGATGATATTGGTTTCAATGACCAGATTTTCGTAGAGAAACGTAGCAGGATGCGTCGAGTTGGCTAGAATCCCACCGACGGTGGCAGCAGCGACAAAGACCACGTCGATCTTCTTCGCCTTCATCCAATCTTCAACCTCCGCTTGGCGCAATAGATCGAGTTCGTTCCGCGTAGCTGTCACAAGTTCACAATTCTCGCGCGCTAGACGTCTCGTGATTGCTGAACCGGCCATGCCGCGATGTCCAGCGACCCAGACGCGGCGCCCCGTCAAGTCAAATTCAGTCATTGCCGATTCCTCGTACCCGGGACTCCTCAGCTACAACTTTCAAATCCGAGTCCAGCATCTCTGCGACCAATTCTGGAAACGTGACGGTATGCTTCCACCCCAAGACGCGATGCGCCTTGGATGGATCGCCTAACAGGAGATCGACCTCGGTCGGGCGGAAGTACCGGCTGTCGACCTTGATCAGCACTTCTCCAGTTGCTGCGTCAACGCCGACTTCATCCACGCCCCTGCCCTTCCATTCGATCACACGGCCCACCTTCGCGAACGCTAACTCGACAAATTCTCGCACACTGTGCATCTCGCCTGTGGCGAGGACGTAATCGTCCGGGCTATCCTGCTGCAGGATGCGCCACATGCCCTCGACGTAATCGCGGGCGTGCCCCCAATCGCGTTTGGAATCGAGATTCCCGATGTAGAGGGTCTTCTGTACGCCAAGATGGATGCCGGCCACCGCGCGCGTAATCTTTCGAGTAACAAATGTTTCGCCCCGAATCGGACTCTCGTGATTGAACAGGATGCCGTTCGAAGCGTAAATGCCATACGCCTCGCGGTAATTGACGGTAATCCAGTAGGCGTAGAGTTTGGCAACAGCATACGGGCTGCGCGGATAGAATGGCGTGGTCTCCCTTTGTGGCGTCTCCTGTACCTTGCCGTAAAGCTCGGACGTCGAAGCCTGGTAGAAGCGCGTCTTATTACCCATGCTCAGAATGCGGATTGCCTCGAGAATGCGCAGCGCACCCGTTGCATCTGCGTTAGCGGTATATTCCGGCGTCTCAAAACTTACCTGCACATGACTTTGAGCGGCCAAGTTATAAACTTCATCTGGCTGTACGCTCTGGATGATTCGGATCAAGTTAGTCGAATCGGTCATATCCCCGTAATGCAGATGAAAATGCTGCCCGCCGATGTGGGGGTCTTCGTAAATGTGATCGATACGCGCCGAGTTGAAAGACGATGACCGGCGTTTGATACCGTGGACGCTGTACCCCTTGGCTAGCAAAAGATCCGCCAGATAAGCGCCATCCTGCCCTGTAATTCCTGTGATGAGAGCAACTTTCTGCATCGACGCATCCTCACTGAACTGGTTGAGATGAAAAATTCCCGCATTTGCCGATGTCAAATGGACTTGAAATGACCGCAAGCTCCGATTCGCGCAATGGCACGCTGAAAAACTCTCCGCAATTCTCGCGTATGGAATACATCCCAAGAATCGGCCTAGCGACGCGCAGACCCGACGTCTTTAAGCACATTGTCGATTACATAATCGACTTGACTCTCCGTCATCCCTGGAAAGATAGGCAGCGAGATGTACCTCTGGTACTGCTGGCTGGCCACGGGAAGGTCTTCTTCGCGGTATCCATAAGCATCTCTATAGTACGGGTGCATATGCAATGGAATAAAGTGGACACTGGTGCCAATGCCCTGCGCTTTGAGCTTCTCGATCATCTCGGAACGAGTGATGGAAAGTTGCTCCAGATTCAAGCGCAAAACATATAGATGCCACGACGATTCACAACCCTCATTGACGGTGGGGACCTGTAGAGCC
>JAJZNH010000980.1 GCA_021811745.1 Acidobacteriota bacterium | reverse complement strand
CAAGCAGACCACCCGACCCCCACAATACCGTCCGCCGGTTGCCCATACACCAGCGCAATCCGCGCGCATAATGGTTCTCCACCCATCCCAGCACCGGGTTATGCCACTCACGCATACCTTTACTGAAAAGGAAGCTGGAAAGAACCGGCGCAATAATGAGCGCGAAGATCAGCGCGCCCACAAGGGCGAAAGACACTGTCCAGGCCATCGGTGTAAACAGTAGGCCAGAAACTCCGGGAAGGGCAAAGATCGGGAGATAGGCAACAATGATGATGAGAATTGCAAAGAACACCGGACGTTGAATTTCGTGAGCGGCGAAGCTGATCAGCTCAAATTTCGACAGCGGTCTCTCATCTTTTCGGCATAAAACACGAAAGATGTTCTCCACCATCATGACCGTTCCATCCACCACCATCCCGAAATCCAAGGCCCCAAGTGATAACAGATTCGCCGGAATATGTCGCTGATCCAGACAGGTGGCCGCAAACAACAGAGAAAATGGAATGGTTCCCGCAACGATAAAGGCGCTGCGAGCATTGCCAAGAAATATAAATAGGATCACCGTGACCAGCAGGAATCCGATGGTCAGATTCGTGAGGACGGTGTGTGTCGTGTAGTGAATAAGCGTGCTGCGATCGAGATAGGGAACAATCTGAACGCCCCTGGGCAGCACATGTGCGTTCAGGTATTTGACTTCTTTCTCAATCCCCCGCAGCGTCGCCTCGGTAGGTGCGCCCTTTTCCAGCAGGACGACGCCTTCCACGACGTCGTTGTTATCGATAATGGTGCCGTCCGGTTCGCGCACAGTTTTGCCGATTCGGCCCAGCCTCACCACATGGCCTTGTACGACTGTGCCCACGTCGCTCACGTGAACGGGCGTGCCATCCACCTGCTTCAGCACGGTGTTCGCTATATCAGTGGTGTTCCGCATCCTGCCGATAACGCGAACGTCGAACATTTGCTGTCCGTGTTCGATAAAGCCGCCGCCGGCGTTGTAATTGTTCGCCTTCAGCGCCCTCTCGACATCGCCAATGCTGAGTCCGTACTCGATCAGCTTGTCGGGGTCCAGCCGAACCTGGTACTCCCTCGTTAATCCGCCGAAGCTGGAGTCGCCCACCACTCCCGGGACCGTCTTCATGCGCCGATTGATTACCCAATCCTGCAGGGCCTTCAGCTGCATCAGGTCGTACTTCGGATTCGTGCTTCGCAGCGTGTACCAGTAGATCTGTCCGACCGGGCTATAATCCGGCCCGATCTGTGGAGTTATCCCATTCGGGAGACTCACGTTGGAGAGCCGCTCCAGCACCTGCTCGCGATTCCATAGGTCATTGGAGTTCTGGCTGAAAGTCATCGATATGACGGAAAGTCCGAACATGGTGTGCGAGCGCATGTTCGTCATATTCCGAATCCCGTTCATCTGGGTCTCGATGGGTACGGTGATCTGTTTCTCAACCTCTTCCGGGGCATGTCCGGGCCACTGCGTGATCACCTGCACCCATTGCGGCGCCACATCCGGATAGGCCTCGATGGGCAGTGCATGAAATGAGATCATGCCCCAGACCAGCATCAGCACCGCGATCGAAAGAATAAGAAATCGCTGGCGCAGTGCCGCATCAACCATTTTCTGAATCATAGCTATATCCTTGGCGTTCTCGTGCCGCCCTTAGTCCTGCGATGCGGCTGCCGCAAACTCCAGCGAGTCGGCTATCACGTTTTGATTCGGTTGCAGCCCCCCGGTGACCACCTGCCAGCCCGGGACGGCAACCGACCCCACCGTCACAGGTACGCGACGAAAGACTCCCTGCTTCGCCGGTTCAAAGACCCAGAACTGATCGTGAAGCTGGAACAGCGCCGTGACGGGAACCAGCACCTGCGGCGACTCGTGGATCGAAGTGAACCGGGCCGTGACGAACATCCCGGGATTCAGTTGCCCCTGCGGGTTATTCAGGACGACGCGCACTTCGGCTGTTCGCGTGTTGGGATCGAGGATATGAGAAATATTGCTGATCCGCCCTTCCAGCTTCAGATTGTGATATGCCGAGACGTCAACCTGAGCCGAATCTCCAACCTGTACTCGCGAGAGATCGTTTTCGTAGATGCTGCACAATGCCCAGACCCGCGAGAGGTCAGCGATCCTGAAGAGATACGAATTCTCAACCGCCTCTCCGCGCGAAATCTGCTGTTTGATGATGGTGCCGCTGATCGGCGCTCGCACGGTAACCAGCGGTGAAGGCGACTTGAGGTCACCACCCAAAATGGTGATTTGCCGCCGCGCCGTCTCCTCTTCGATCTGCGCATGCTGCTCGGCAAACTGCGCCTCCTCCAGCGCTTTGCGCGGAGCGGCTCCATGCCGGTACAAACCCTCTTCCCGGTTCAGCTCTTTCTCGCTGAGCTGGAGCTGCGCCCTGGCGGTTTGAAAGACGCTGATGGCTTTCGCCAGATCCGGGCTGTCGACGACCGCGAGTACCTGTCCCTTGGACACCTGATCCCCCAACTGCACGGGAACCTTGACCGCGAAACCATTGGCCAGCGAAAACACGCTGACGGTCCGGCTCACATCGGGTGCAATCACTCCGGGAGCGGAAAAATGGGTCGCCCGCTGAATCGTCCTGGTCTCTGCCAGCTTGAAATGCTTTGCCAGAGACGGCTTCATCGAAAGAGTCATGCCGCTGGATGACACCTCAATGACGTGCGTCTTTGTCGTAGTCTCCGCGTTCGACTGGTGACCGCACCCCGCCAGACCCGCGGATGCAAAGCACAAAGCCACACTCAGTGCGCACCAGCGTTGCCACCGCCGTGTTTCGCCAGGACGGATCCCAAACGCTCTGCAATCGGTCAAGGATACTTGACGCTTCATGGCTGATGAACCTTTCCAGGCCGCATAGTCTTATTGACGACCTCTTGTAGTCGTTGGTCGGAGAGCATTGCCTGAGCCAGAGCGCGACGATAATCTAGCTCCACCGTTCGATAGCTCCGCTCAGCGTCCAGGAAATTCAGCAAGCTCGTATCGCCACGCAAATAGGCATATTCGCTGATCGACAGCGACTGCTGCGCGTCTCCCAGGTAGCCCGAACGATAGAGGTCCACAACCTGCAATGCGCTCTGCTGCTCAGCATAGGCGCTTCGCACCTGCGTCAATACCAGTTGCTCGGCTGCTCGCTCCTGTTCGTTGGCCTGAGTAATTTGCGCCTTCGCGCCTGCGATATTGCCCTGGTTCCGGTCGAAGATGGGAATTGCCATCGTGGCGTACGAGCTCAGGTCGTTCATTCCAGCCAGGCGCGTGTAGTCAAGCGTGGTCCCGAGGCTGGGATGCGCATAAGCTCTGGCGAGGTGCAACTGGCTCTCCGCTTCGGTGACGTTTTGCCGCGACGCGGCCAGATCCGGGCGATTCCGCAGCGCTTCTGCCTCCAGACCCAGCAGACTGCGATGCGGGTTTGGTGCATGCAGTCTTCCCAGTACATCGTAATTCGCGGGAAGAGCGTCGAAGCCCACCAACTGCCGCAGGTTATTCTTCGCCTGAATGACCGCAACCTGTGCCGAAGTATAGTCGGTCTGGAACAGCAGCCTCTGTAGTTGGAGCTTAAGCAAACTCCCGTGGCTGATACTGCCCGCCGTGTACTGTCTTTTGCTGATCTTCAGGCTCTTATCGAACGTCGCAAGGTCCTGCTTCGCAAAGCGCAGTTTCGATTCCGCATAAACGACATGAATGAATTGTGCGGCGACATCGTAACGCAACCTGCGCTCATCGTTGCTCACCAGCGACCTGGTTACGGTAGTCGCGGCGTGTGCAGCGCTCATGCGCGCCTTGCGCTTGCCGTACAACTGGAAGTCGTAGCTGACTCCGGCGTCGAATTCCGATGTATTGTTCAGCGTGTCCGAATTGAGGTTCTTGGGGGAGAAAAACGGGATGAACAACGCATCTGTGTCGAAGACCGGGTTTGGCCGCAAACCTGCCGTAATCTCGTTCGCTTTGCTCTGCGAAATTAATGTCAGGTCAGCCTGCAACGTCCGGTTATGCGCAAGCGCCATCTGCTCGGCCTGCTCCAGCGTGATACGGACTTCCGGTTTCGGCGAAGCCTGTGCGGCGGCGATTCCAGTACCGAGAACGGCGAGCATCAAGAGACCGGTCGCTCCACGTACGAAACGGATCAGATCAGATCGATTTGTGAACACGTCCCTCCTCAAATCCAAAGTAGATGCAGACAGCACATACCTACCGGAAGTGCCCTGCAGTGTCTTACTTCGTGCGAGGTGTTTTAAAGCGGATGCACCGCGCAATAACTATCAATTAGCTCGCCGGGAAACTTTCCGCGCAAGTTAATCGAGCAATCGTCCGGGGTGCCAGTTCTGTTCCGGGACCGTGGTCTGGGAGCATCCAACAATGCGACACAATTCCCTCCCTGACAATGAGTCAGCTTTGAATTTGCCAAGGCGAATCAGAAATATGCAGCCGTGATTCTGTGGCTGATCAATCTACTGGGGACTTGCCTCTTAATGGGCTTCGTGTGGCTTCCAGTTCGGTCAGGATTGCTATTTCTCTGTCCCCGTTTCGGGGATCGGTTTCCAAATCTAGTCCCGGCTCGACCCGTCTGCTAGCCACAACATCCCTATGCTTTTCGTTCAACCAGTATACAGGAACGCTGTTTCAGGCACCACTTCCGGAGCCGGATAGGCAACTCCCGCCTCAAGGCTGGCCATCCAACATCGATGGCACAGCCCGCGAAAGCCTGCTACGCCCTGGAGAAGACATCTCTGATGCGGTGGGAGCTTGAACGCATTTCGGAGTGAGTCTGACGTTCCAGACGACATAACTGGATCTCCCGGCTACCAAGGGTGGAAATGGGCAGTGCGTCTCCTTACCGTCTTCCTTTCGCAATGAATCCTGGATTCAGCAGATTGGGCTTGTTGTAATACATGGGATTTCCTTCCAGATCTGTCACGGTTCCGCCCGCCTCTTCAACCAGGCACTGCGCCGCGGCCGTGTCCCACTCCATTGTCGGCCCAATGCGCGGATAAACATCGGCCACTCCCTCTGCCACCAGGCAGAACTTCAGCGAACTCCCCATGGAAACAAACTCACAATTAGCCGCGTCTCCCGTAAAGCGGCCAATATCCTCTTCGCCGGACCCGTGGGAACGGCTCACGACAACTCGGGTCTTCCCATTCCCGGATCTCGCCGTCCTGATCTGAGAAATCTGCCCCCGGTCGGCTAGCCAACACCCCGCACCGCGAGCACCATAGTACAACTTGT
>JAJZNH010000295.1 GCA_021811745.1 Acidobacteriota bacterium | reverse complement strand
ACCGGCATCCAACGACGTGCGCCGGACCCGGGCAAACTGCTGATCCCTAAAGGCTAAATTCTACAAGGGACTTGCATTTTCCCACTCGACCGGTCAGAATCCGAATATGCGGTGTACGGAGGCGAAGCGAAAATGACAAAGGCAGATCTGGTCGAGAAAGTGACTGCTTTGGGCGATCTGACCCGCCGTGACGGCGAGGTAATCGTCGAGACAATCTTCGGGTCCGTAATCGGCGCCCTCCAGAAGGGCGACAAGATCGAGATCCGCGGCTTCGGCTCGTTTCGTATCCGGCAGCGCAATCCGCGCATCGGCCGCAACCCCAAGACCGGCGACCGCGTCGAGGTCCCGGCCAAAAAAGTCCCTTACTTCAAGCCCTCGAAGGAATTGCGCGACCTGGTGAACCCCGGCGAGGCCGCCGCTTCCACCACCGCCGCCTCTTGACGGAGGACTCTCTGGGAAACTGGAAGCTGGCGCATCAACACGTCAAAGGATGGAGACCGGCAGATACTGAATCGCCCGGCTTGTCCTCCTCTGCGCCCCATCCCCGCGCGAGGGACGAGAGGCATCCTGTTCAATGAATTCAGTCGCTTTCCACCGGCCGGCGATCGATTCTCCTCAGCCCACAGCCGTTGACTTGCAGCCCCTTCGCTCGGCTTTCCGGATTCCGATCACGCCCATCATCCGGCCCGCGTGGCCGCGTGAAGCCCGGTGCGAGTAGAACAACTCGGGGTGGCAGCTTGTGCACCCTCCCGCAATCCGGATGAACCCGGCCTTCACCCCAGCATCCAGCAGTTGCCGCCGGTTCGCTTCCACCAGGTCGAGGTGGATCTGCGGGCCGATGGGCGAGTGGCCGGGGGCGCGCCGCGTCAGGAACAGCATCGGGTATTTCCGCTGCACTGGCTCCTCATCGTAAACCTCGCGAAAAAGATCCGGTGCATAGATGAACTGGGACGTAAACTCCGAGATCACCTCTTCTCCCACCGCGTAGCAGCAGGGGCCCACTCCCGGTCCGATCGCGGCCACCAGATCTGCCGGCCGCGAGCCGAACTCGAGCCGCATGCGGCCGACGCCGGTTTCGACAATCCGCTTCGCGGTGCCGCGCCAGCCTGCGTGGAAGGCAGCCACCACCCGCCGCCTCCGGTCCGCCACCAGCACCGGGATGCAGTCGGCGACCTGGACGGTCAGTAGAACGCCCGGCACGTCCGTCATCAGCCCATCGGCGCCCGGCGGACGGTCGCGGCTCGCATCGGCCAGTCCTGCGTGCAGAACGAGATTGGAGTGAAACTGGCGTATTGTGACCAGAGGCGACGTCGCGCTGCCGGTCAGCGCTTCGGACAGCCGGCGGCGGTTGGCGAGCACGACAGCCGGGTCATCGGCTGCCGTGAATCCAAGATTCAGTTCCGCTTCCGAACCGTCCCCACAATACGCCCGGCTCACCCCCCCCAAACGGGTGCTGAAGCCGCTCCATAGCCAGTCGAAGTCCCACCCGGGAACCGGCAGCCACCCTGCGCCGTTGGCCGCTCGGCGTACCTGTCCGGCGGGGCGGGCCAGCTCTTCGGGTGCAACTGCCTCTTTTTGCTCCTTGGGTCTGATATGGAGGGTCTTAGCGCGACGGCTGCGGGTCAGGCCCGCGCGTTCGAAGTCGGCGTCAAGGATGTCTAGTTGGGATCTCGAAGGCATCAGGGAGCAGGAAGACCGGGCCGTGGCCTGGAGATCTCTATTGTAGCGAGGAAAAGGAAGCGGACGGGCAAGGATATGGGCCTGCCTTCCGGCAGGCCCGCTTGAGAGGCAATTGATGGAGGGAATCCAGGGGGGATTTTGGGAAGAGGTCCGTAAAGGACCTTCAAAAAGGAGTAGTTACCTTTCTCGGAAGGGACATAATCGGGGAAGCCTCTGCTTGTTATTTATACAGATGCGTCCCAATTGAAAAGGTTTGCTGAAATAGAGAAAAGTTGTCCATTTCTGTGGAAATCCCACATGGCAAGCCTTTTACCCCTCTGGCACCTCTTCGACGCCGAGTCCACAGTTCTGGTTGCAGAGAACGGGGCAAGTGGGCACACTCAGAATGTGAAGCGATGGTACATCCTCGTGCTGAGTGCGATCCTGATCGGTGGCGGTGTCTATATTTATTTGCACCGGCAGGATTTGGGGCTTACCGGGCCATCGGTTCAGACCGAGAACTCCGATCAATCCCCCCGCCCGGCGACCATTCAGTGGGCCACGGTGGACCGCAGCCCCGATGGCTTCAAGGTGGAGATGCCCGCGGATACCCGGGAAGTCCAAGTGCCGGCGTACAACCAGATCGGCGGCGAGGACGAGGTGGAGATGGTTTTCACTTACCCGGACTCGGCCACCTCGTTCTCGGTTGCCTGGGCAGACAACCCACCGGTGGCGCGAGCCAGTCAGGAAAACCCGCAGCAGACGCTGGCCAGCGCCCGGGATGGTGCTCTGGCGCGGACACAGACGGTGCTGGTGAGCCAGTCGAGCAGCAACCGCCAGGGCTACCCGGTTCTGGATTTCCAGGGGCGCAACGAGGGGGGCGGCATCTTCAATGCCCGCCTGATTCTGGCCGGACGGCGTCTGTATCTGCTCATGGCCGCTTTTCCGGTCGCCAGCGCCCGGCGCGACGCCGACGTCTCCCGCTTCTTCGATTCCTTTCAAATCGTGAATCCGCCCCGAGGCGGATAGTGGCTTATTTCCCGGAGGGGGCCTGCCGTAGGAGCAGCATTCACTGGACGATGGCTACCTGTTTCGGTTTCCCGAGCCTCATGTAGACTCCCACGATTGCGCCGTACACATTAATCCCGAAATCCTGGTAGCGCGGCTCGGAAAGGTAAAAATTGGATACGTGCATGTAGGTCATTCCGCCGGAAACACCCCACTTGGGGTTGAAGCTGTAGCGCACGCCGCTGCCCACCATGAGCGTAAACGTCATGTTCTGCCCCTGGGCGTACTCCACGCCCTGGGGGCCTTTGGCATTGATGTCCCCGATTCCCCCGCGTCCCTCGACGTAGGGAACAAAGCGGGATCGCGGCGGGATAAAATTGCGCCGTATCCCATAGTCGAACGCGAAGTAACGGGTCTCCGGGCCTCGCGGAATATCGGTATACGCGCCGCTGAAAGAAAAATCGGTGTTGCCGCGGAACACCTTCCATCCCCAGATGTTGTCGAGCTGCCAGCGCAGCGACAGCAGGTTCGGCTCCAGAGTGTAATGCAAGGGCCAAGTCGTGTAGGGGCTGTCGACCAGAAAATCGAAGACAAAGGGAATGTTGATCGGCAGCCAGCCGCTTTCCAGTGAGAGCTCGAGCTTGTTCTTGTAATAGATCTGGCGATTGAAGTCGGGACGCTTGGGAAGCGAATCCGGCCTGATCACGGGCCGAGTGTTGGCCGAGGCAGGCGCGCTCCCGGCGGGCCCGTTTTCGGCAGCCGAGACCTGCTGGCTGGGCGAGCGCCCGCCTTGCACCTCCGCGGGGGAGGCGGCGAGTCCCGGGGCGGACGAGGATTGCGCCAGAAATCGCGTGGGAGGGAAGGCGGCGATCAAGCACACAGCCGCTAAAATGCTTGATGCAAAGTGGGTCCGCATCCGGATCCCGGTGCTGAAGGATGCTGCATTCATTTCGGCCGCCAACGCCTTGAGATGGCAGGTTCCCGCCCCGGGTTGGAGCGGAGCTGCAGTTACGCATGGAGAATGAGGCCGGACCGCAAACATTGGCAAGCAAATTCAGGAGGTGGCCGCAAGGCCGAACTCGGGTGCCATGGCTGCGGCGGCTTGCGCCGCGGCCGGGGGGGCGGCGCGACGGGTGATGGCGATGGCCGTCATATCGTCCTGTTGCCCGAAAAGCCGGGCGGCCTCGATGATCTTCGCGACCGGCTGAGTGGCGATGCCGCGGGTGCGGTCGAACCCGAAGAGTTCGCCGGCTGGGTTCTGCGCTTCTACAATTCCATCCGAGTACACCGTCAATTGGCTGCCCTCGGGCAACGCGAAACGCACCGTCTCGTGGTGGGTGCCGGCCTTGGCGCCGAGCGGGAGAGCGCCGGGCACGTCGACCTCGCGGCCATCCAGATACGGCGGCAGATGGCCGGCGTTGGCCGGGGCAACCCAACCATCGGCATCGATGCGTGCGGCGAGCGCCGTGGCGAAATTGGTGCCCACGCGGCCCGCCAGCCGCCGATTGAGGTTCACGAGAAGTTCGGAGGGATCGGCGGTGTAGTCGGCCACGGCGCGGATGGCGCCCACCAGCACGCTCACCAGCATGGCCGCGGGCAATCCCTTGCCGGCCACATCGCCGATGACCACCAGCAGCGAGCCCTCGGGTGCCGGGAGGATCTGGAAAAAGTCGCCGCCGACTTGCTGTGCCGGCTCATAGGCGGTTTCGATGAAGAATCCGGGTACCTGCTCGATGGCTTCCGGCACCAGGATCTGCTGCACCTCGCGCGCCGCGGCCAACTCCGTTTCGATGTGCGCCTGCTGCGTGGCGATGCGAGTGGAGCGCAGCACCAGGATGATGGCCAGGGAGAGCACGAACAGGCAGCCCGAGAGGTTGTTGACGTTGATGGTGAATGGGCCCACGGTCCAGTTCAGAGCGGCGTTCATGAAATTCTGCACAGGGACGGCAAACGAAGAAACTCTCGAAATCAGGAATCCGCCGAACTGCACGTAGATAGTAAGGCTGGCGACGAGGGCGGGGATGAGCAGGATTCCCGCCTCGCGATTGCCGCGCCGCCAATGCGCAAGGAGCAGAATAGGGATGACGCCCGCGATCAGGCTCAGTTGCGGCGTCACTGCGATTAGCAGGGCGAGCGAGGAGCCGGTCCCGTAGGCGCTCTGCATCGCGTTCAGCAGAATGCCAGCCGCGGCGATCGCAAGAAGCGCCTGCATCCAGCGCACGAACGGCATGCGCAGGAAGGCGAGGTACATCAGAGTCTCGAAGATCAGATTGGCGATCTGAAAGCATGCATTGACATAGGCCGATGCTGCGGGGAGATTGTGAAAGAGCTGGTAGGACTGGAGGGGCGCGACCAGGGCGGTGGACAGGAACAGCAGGAATATCCAGAGATATTCGCGCTGCGTGCGCTGGGCGGTGAATAGAGCCAGCGCGATGAGGCCAAGGCCCAGGCCGGCGAGCCCGTAAAACCATTCCAGCGCGGTCGATCTGGATACGGATTCTCACCGCGCGGATCGAGACGGGTGAACCGTATCTCCTGTTCATCGACACGGTGAACCATGCTCGCCCGGCACACCATTCCATGGCTGGA
>JAJZNH010000415.1 GCA_021811745.1 Acidobacteriota bacterium | reverse complement strand
GCAGGAAGGGATTGTTAAGAGCATAAGCGATGTTGGCCGGAACGGGGTAATCGGTCCCGCGCCAAGGAACACTCGGGGCCTATCCCTTCGATTCGCCGCTGATGACTGTTGTGATCGATGTCTTCGCTAAGATGGTGTGCGTCGCGGGCGGACATTCGGTTGGAGCCTTTCCCAACTCGTTCTTCCCTTCAGCAGGCAATCACAGAGCAGTGCTGGAGGCCGCGCTTGCAGGCAATGCCTGCGTGGCTCATCGGCTTGGCCGCTTATGTCTTTCCACTCGGAGGGTGTGGCCTTCTCAATCGCAGATTCGGTGAGCGGGGCGATTCTGGCCGGATGAACCATGCGGTAGCCGAGTTGGCGCAGCGGCGTATCCTGCCTTTGCAGATACTCCTCGTAGAGTTGGCCGAGGTATTCCTCGCTCGAGGCGAAGACAAGCCGCTCGGGCTGGCGTACTTCGAGAAATTCGCGCACCGCCTGAAAGACTCCGCTAAAGATGCGAATCGATGCGTGGATATTCTCAGATGCAGTCCCCTGGGAAGCCGCTTCGAACGCCACCCGCCACTCATTCGGCCCGGCCTCGGTGAAAGTGGCCTCAACACGGACTCTGGCGAGTTCAAAGCGAGCCTGCGCCAGCCCGGTCCCGTTCGCATCCTGGCCAACCGGCCAGAGCAGTTTCGCGCGCCAGTCGGGAGCTGCGATCAGAGCCTCCGAGAGGACGCTCATGTCGGGCTCCCAGGGAACGATATTGGCTCGCCGACGCCCTCTTACAGAGCGTTTTCTCCGCGCTCATCATTGCGGATACGGATGGCATCCTCGATGCGGCTGATGAAGATCTTGCCATCGCCGATGCGGCCCGTACGGGCGGCGCCGATGATAGCTTGAATGGCCTTCTCCTTCAGATCGTCGTGGATTACCATCTCGATCTTGACCTTGGGGAGCAGATCGACGGTGTACTCGCGGCCGCGGTAAAACTCAGTGTGGCCTTTCTGGCGTCCGTGGCCGCGGGCTTCAAGAATGGTCATACTCTCGATGCCTGACTCAAGCAGCGCATCTTTGACGGCGTCCAGTTTGGAGGGCTGGAGAATGGCTTCAATTTTCAGCATACGGAGAATGCCTCGACGGTTAGCGTATCAGGTGGGACCGCCGGTTGGCAGCGCCCACCGAATCCAGGAGCTTATTGTTCCTCACCATTAGAGAAACAAGTGGATCAGCTTTCAGTCATTAGCCCTCAGAGATCAGCTTGTTCGTGCGCAAATCGCAGCGTTCATCTGCAAAAGAAGCTGAAGGCTGAGGCCAAAAAGCCGACGTCTACGCGTTGAAATCGTAACCTTCCTCGCCGTGCTGCGAAAGGTCGAGGCCGGCGGCTTCGTCCTCGGGCGCTACGCGCAGCCCGACAGTCTTATCGACGACGAACAGCAGGACCAGCGTTCCCACAATGGAGATGCTCCACGCAATGCCCACGCCGGCGAACTGGTGAAGGATCTGGCTCCAGTGGCCGTCGATCCCGCCGGTGGGAACGTGGTCGCCGAAGATGGGGTTGATGACGCAGGTGGCAAAGACTCCGGTCAGGATCGCTCCCAGAGTGCCGCCAGCGCCGTGCACACCAAAGGCATCAAGGGAGTCGTCGTAACCGAAGATGGCCTTGACCTTGAAGACCATAAAGGAGCAGAAGAAACCCGCGAGCAGGCCGATGAGTAAAGCCGCAAAGGGCTGAACAAAACCCGACGCGGGAGTGATGGCCACGAGCCCGGCGACAGCGCCGGAGATAGCGCCCAGTGCGGTGGGCTTGCCGTTATTAAACCACTCGAAGATTGTCCAGCCAAGGATGGCGGTTGCGGTGGCAAATTGGGTATTGACGAAGGCGCTCGTGGCCAGTGCGTTGGCGGCCACGGCGCTGCCGGCGTTAAAGCCAAACCAACCAAACCACAGAAGGCAGGCGCCGATAAAGCTAATGACCAGGTTGTGCGGCGCCATCTTGGTGTGCGGGTAGCCCATGCGCTTACCTAAATAGAGACAAGTGACCAGGGCGGAGATGCCGCTGGTGATATGAACTACCGTCCCGCCGGCGAAGTCGAGGCTGGGAATGTGGCCGCCGACGGCGTTGAGTAGTCCGCCCACACCCCACACCATGTGCGCCATGGGGCAGTAAACGAGCAGCGACCACAGCGAGAGAAAGACCGCCATGCCGCTGAACTTCATGCGCTCGGCAAAGGCCCCGGTGATAAGCGCCGGGGTGATGATGGCGAACATGAGTTGGTAGACCATGTAGGTCTGTGCGGGAATGGTGGGAGCGTAGTTGGAATTGGGCGCCAGCCCCACGCCCCGCAGGAACATGTGCTGGAACCCCCCGATAAAGGCGTTACCGCGACTGAAGGCCAGCGAGTAGCCGACGACGGCCCAGAGGATGGTGATCAGGGCCATCATCGAGAAACTCTGCATCATGGTGCCCAGGACGTTCTTTTGGCGCACCAGGCCCCCGTAGAAGAGCGCCAGGCCGGGGCCGGTCATGAGCAGAACCAGGGCGGCCGAGACCAGCATCCAGCCGTTGTCGCCGGCGGACTGGGCCTTCTGGACAGCCTGTTCGAGGGCGGCAATCTGAGCTTGCGTGGCGGGCGCGGAGGGTTGCTGCGCGAGAGACAAAGCGGGAAATGCAAGGATAGCGGCGAAGAGCAGCACTTTAACGGCGCGAAAAGACATGCGGACTTTTACTCCCAAGAAGCTAGGCCGGACAAAAGTGCGATGGGTTGCGGTGGTATACCGGCCGCCATTTCGAACCAACTGCACAGATCCGTGCGCCGGCCGCGCAAGGTCTGCGAAGGATCGCCACTCCCGCAGCAGAGGAAGATGTGCACGGACAGGCGCAATTCGAACCTGCCCGCTGAAGGGCTTCGCTTATTTGCAAGATCGCATAGATCCCATAAAGATCCCATGAAGAAACCGAAGCCAGCTCTGGCATCTTTATGTTCTTTGTGCAGAGAGTTCCTGCGCCGTGTGAAGGGAGAGTCCGTGCGGGTGCGCCGGGGCCGGAGACAATTCGAGAGAACGTCCACATTGTCCTTGCAAAGTCCGGCGTGATATGAAGGTTTACTGACTCGCATTTGATCCGCATCGCAAATCGTTGCCGCTCAATGTCTGGAGGCCAGCGTGACAGGAGATCGATTGACGCGCCGCAAGTTTGTCCTGGCGGGCGCCGGGGCCGCGGCCCTGGGAGCCGCCCCGCGGCTGTTCGCCGCCGGCGCGCAGCCGGCTGCCGCCGAAACCGTTCACCTCTGGCAGAAGCATGAGCTCAACTTCCAGTCGGAACAATCCTTCAGGAACCCCTATACCGAGGTCACCATTTGGGTGGATCTTGAGGGGCCCGGATTTCGCAAGCGCGTCTACGGGTTCTGGAACGGCAGCCAGGAGTTTTGTGTGCGCGTGGTGGCTACTGCTCCCGGCACGTGGCGCTGGAAGAGCGGCTCGGAGCCTTTCGACGCCGGCCTAGCCGGCAAGGAAGGCTCGCTGATCGCCGTCGAGTGGAGCGAGCAGCAGAAGCAGGAAAATCCACTGCGCCGCGGGTTTCTTCAGTCCACGCCCAACCGCCATGCTTTGCAGACGCCCGACGGGGAGCCGTTCTTTGTGCTCGGCGACACATGGTACGCGGCGGGCACCAACCGCTTTCGCTGGTACGACGACGACCGACATCGGCCCATCGGCCCGGAGGCCGGCTTCAAGGACTACGTGCGCTACCGCAAGGCACAGGGCTACAACTGGATCAATATTCTCGCGGCGTTTCCTGGTTGGGAGACGGACCGGTATTCCTGGCACATTGTGATGAAAGATGGGATTACTATCCGCTCGGCGTGGGAGGAGTTTGGCACCGGCAGCGCCAAAAACATGGACAACGAGGGCGGCCGGCCGTTCCTGTTCCCGGGCAAGGTGCCGGGATACGAAAACGTCTTTCCGGACGTGGACCGCGTGAATCCGGAGTACTTTAAGTACATCGACCGCAAGATCGACTACCTTAACGCCAACGGCTTTGTTCCGTTCATTGAGGTGTCGCGCCGCGATGCCAGCGAAGCCTGGATGAAGTATTACTCGTGGCCGGAGTCTTATGCGCGCTTTATCCAATACATCTGGACGCGCTACCAGGCCAATAACACCGTGCTCAGCCCGATTCACCTCGACATTCTTCAGGAATGCGTGACCGTTCCGGATTTTCTGGAAGCGATTCATCTGGTGCTGCGCAAGTATGGGCCGCCGCCTTTCGGCAACTTGCTCTCGGCCAACTCCAATCCATCGACGCTCGTGAATTGGGGCGAGAACTCCTGGGTGACGTTGCAGCAGACGGGCAATCAGCGCGAGCACGAGTACTACTGGTACCTGACCGAGATCTACCGCGATCCGCATCCGCGTCCGGCGCTCGACGGCGAGCCCTATTACGCGGGATACTTCAATGCCCGCGGCAAGAATCCCGGCTACAAGTACGGCGCCAAGGGCGGCACGCTGCTGGACGACCAGTATGTGCGCTCGGCGATGTACGGCAACGTGCTCTCCGGCGGGTTGGCCGGTCATGTGTACGGCGCCGAGGGCATCTGGGGCGCGGACATTGAGCCTGCCGCGCCGACGAAGATGTGGGACGCCTTCCAATGGACCTCGGGTGGCCAGATGCAACATCTGCGGACCTTCGTGTTTTCCGTTGGCAGGCGCTATCAGGAACTGGTCCCGGATCGCGACTGGGTGGTTCCCAACGCGACCCACACCTTGAAGGGCTACGAGGGCTGGGCCTACGCGGCGCGCACTCCAGACAAGGAGGTCTTTCTTGTCTACTTCGAGAAGGGCTGCCCGCGCGGCCTGGTGCGGGGCGCAAAGGTGCTGAGCTACTATCGCGCGCGCTGGTTCGATCCGCGGTCGGGAACCTGGAGCGACGTCGGGAATGGAGTGATCGAGGCGGATAAAGTCGGGGAGATTCACCTGCCCGACTTTCCCTCCGATCTGGACTGGGGTCTGAGCCTCGTCTACCAGGGACCAGCGCCCATGCCCAGCCACTTTTAGCGGCCGTCTGCCGAAGATCCTTGCGTCACGCGCAGCCGCGGGGTGAACTGCCCCGGGATACCCTCCCCCCCGGTCTCTGGGTGCAAATATTTGATTCTTATCAGCTTATGAGATCTGTCCTCCTGTAAAGGCTTAAATATACTTGACAAACCAAATCATTAAAGCGACACTTGTATCTATGAAAGACCTCAAGACCCTAACTGATGCAATCCGTTGGTTTTCTGATCC